>CAYZFV010000062.1:0-3351 GCA_964477765.1 uncultured Candidatus Kuenenia sp. | reverse complement strand
ACCCGCCCACCGACGATCGCCCGATCCACTCCAGTACCATTACCGTCTTCTGGGGATTCTATCATGCCGACAACCGATGTTGGTGCAAAAGAGCTGGTGCAAAAGATTGACGGCCGATGCACCGATACGTAGCCTCGCAGTTGATCGTTGCCCTCCTTCGCATCCCACCTCTGATCAAGACGGCCCCGGTTCATGCTCGGTGAACTCCTTCCTGTTGGCGGCGGTGACCCGATTCCGCTTCTCAAGCCGCTTCTCACGGTCGGCCGCCGCGAGAGCTCCGACATCGTGCTGCGGTTTCCCAATGTGTCGGGGAACCACTGCGAACTCGAACTCATTGAAGGCTATTGGCATGTGCGCGACCTCGACAGCCGCAATGGCACAAAGGTGAACGGTGAACGGGTCAAGAAGCATCGGCTCGACCCCAACGACAAACTGTCCGTCGCCCGCCATGCGTTCGAGATTCACTACGACCCGACAACACTCGGGGCCGTCAAGCCGGCCTGGGCCGGTTCCGACCGGGGCGACATCTTTGCGAAGTCGCTCCTGGAGGCGGCGGGTCTCGAATCCGGGTCGCGGAAGGAGCGGGGGTCGCGGTAGCCCCCGATGACGCGGGGCGGCCTGATACACTTCGGGCATGAGAGCTTTCTTCTGCCCACGGCCTCCTGGCCGGGAGTCCGACCGCCGTGGCCGCCGTGAAAAGCGGCGGGTCGACTTTCGCAAGAATCGTTCCTCGCGCCGTCGGCGGGGCGACATGACCCGCGCTGTTGACGCCGCCGCAGACGGTCTCGACCTGCCGTCATCCGAGCGGATCTCGGGCAAGGGCGACCTCACCCGCCGGCGAACGATCGTGCTCGAGACTCCGACCGGTGCAGCCCCTCTGTTGGCCGGCGGTGATTGGCGAGGTCAGGTGCTCCATGTTCACGGACTGGAGAACTTCGTCCGCGGGCCCGACGGCGGCACGGTGCGTTGCACCACCCGCCGACTCCTCCGCACGCTCTCCACCGCAGAACGGCATCCGGTGGCGGCCGGTGACTGGGTGCATGTGCGGGGATCAGGTGACGAGGGTGTCATCCAGGCGATCGAGCCGCGGCGGTCCGCACTCTGTCGCTCGAGCCGTGGTCGCCGCCATGTGATCGTCGCCAACGTCGACCAGGTGCTGATCGTGGGGAGCGCGGCTCTGCCCACCATCAAGCCGGCGCTCGTCGATCGGCTGATCGTGGCCGCCGAATCGAGTGGGATCCGGCCTTTGATCTGCATCAACAAGCTCGATCTCGTCGATCCCGCCCGCTTCGTCCCCCTCGCCGGCGTCTATGCCCGGATGGGGTATCCCGTGGTGCTCTGTTCCGCGGTCACCGGGCTGGGGATCGACCGGCTCCGCGCCGAACTGGGCGGTGTGGTGACGGCGGTGGTCGGCCAGAGCGGCGTCGGCAAGTCGTCGCTCCTCAACGCGATCGACCCCGCGCTCGGGCTGGCCGTGGGCGAGGTCAGCCGCGACAACGACAAGGGGCGGCATACCACGACAACCGCCCGGCTTCTGCCCCACGCCCATGGCGGCATGTTCGTCGACACTCCGGGGGTGCGGCAGTTTCAGCTGTGGGAGGTGGTGCCGGCCGAAGTGCCCGCAGCCTTCCGCGATCTGCGGCCCCTGGCCAACCATTGCCGATTCCCCGACTGCACCCACACCCACGAGACCGAGTGCGCCGTGAAGCATGCCGTGGCCGACGGCCTGCTCGACACCCGCCGCTGGGAGAGCTGCTGCCATCTGGCGGCGGGCGTGGCCGATGCCGATGATCGCGGCGGCAGCCAAGAGGACGCCTTCGAGTGACCGAACGACACCGCACCAACAGCATGCAGAGTGAGCGGGCCATTCTGGTGGGCGTGCTGCTCGACGAACCGGCCGATCCCGAGCATCCGCTGGGCGAACTGGCCGGGCTCGCGGAAACGGCCGGCGCGATCGTCACGGCCGAGCTCACGCAACGACGGGCCTCCCCCGACCAGACCACCTACCTCGGCAAGGGCAAGGTCGCCGAGCTGGCCGCGCTCGTGGCCCGCCACGATGCCGATCTGGTGATCTTCGACAATGATCTGTCGCCCGCCCAGACCCGCAATCTGGAACGCGAACTCGAGGTGAAGGTGCTCGACCGGTCGGAGGTGATTCTCGACATCTTCGCCGCCCGGGCCCGCACGTATGAAGCCCGCCTGGCGGTCGAACTGGCCCAGCTCGAATATTCGCTGCCCCGTCTGAAGCGGATGTGGACGCACCTTTCCCGGCTGAAGATGGGCATCGGCATGCGTGGTCCCGGCGAAAAGCAGCTGGAGGTCGACCGGCGGCTCGTCGAAAAGCGGATTCATGACCTCCAGCAGGAGATGCACACCATCCACTCGCGGCGGGAGCGGCAGGTGGCCGCCCGGCATGAGCACCTCACGATCTCGCTGGTGGGCTACACCAACGCCGGCAAGAGCACGCTCCTCAACGCGCTCACCGGCGCCGACGTTCTGGCCGAAGACAAGCTCTTCGCCACCCTCGACACCCGCACCCGGCGGTGGCGGCTGCCCGGCTGGGGGCCGGTGCTGATCAGCGATACGGTGGGCTTCATTCGTGACCTGCCCCATCGCCTGATCGCGAGCTTCAAGGCCACCCTCGAGGAAACCCGACAGGCCGATCTCCTCCTTCATGTGGCCGACGCCTCGAGTCGGCTGGTCGACGACCAGATCGCCGCCGTGCGGGCGGTGCTGGAGGAACTTCACGTCGAGGAGAAAGACACGCTCCTGGTGCTCAACAAGGTCGACGCGATATGCGACCCGGTCACCCGACGCAGCCTCGAGGCCCGCTATCCCCACGCCATCAGCGTGTCGGCCCGCACCGGCGACGACCTGCCGCTGCTGGCCCGCACCGTGAGCGACTGCCTCGGTCGCCGCTTCCATGATGTCGACGTCAAAACCGATGCCGGCAATGGCCGGCTGCTCGCCTGGCTGGCAGCCCACGGCGAGGTGCTTTCCCGACAGTTCACCGACGAGCGGGTGACCGTCCACTGTCGCATCCCGGCCGCGATGCTCGGCCGCATCGATCCGACCGAGGCCGAGGTAATCCCGCATCGATCGGCTGGCGAGCAGTCGCCCACGGATGGAGTGGCGGCCCCGCCGGCGGCATCATGACAGGCCGCCGACAGTTGACCGGCCTCCGTGCGATCGTCACGGGAGCTTCCTCCGGCGTGGGACGCGCCGTGGCGACCGAACTTCTGGCCCGCGGCGGATGTGTGCTCGCCACCGCCCGTCGCGGCGACCGTCTGACCGACCTTGGTCACTCGTTCCCATCCACCGGCGTCGGCCGACGATACGCCTCCGCATCCG
>CAYZFV010000061.1:0-3078 GCA_964477765.1 uncultured Candidatus Kuenenia sp. | reverse complement strand
CTTGACCTCCCCACCCGCCGAGTCGGGGGCGAGGTTGCCATGCAGGATGGTGATGTGGCCGGTCTTCTTGAGCGGCTCTTCCACCGGCCGGATGATCTTCTGGCCCTCCTTGAGCCCCTTGCTCGAGGCCAGGTTTTCGGCCAGCGTCTTGCCGGTGACGGTCATGCAGTCACCGTCCATCAGGCCCTTGTCGAGCATGTATTTCATAAAGCCGCTGGTGCCGCCGATCGAATGGAGGTCTTCCTGCACAAACTTGCCGCTCGGCTTCAGGTCGGCGAGGTAAGGGATGCGGCGGGCCACCTTCTGGAAGTCGGCCGGCGTCAGTTCCACCTCGACCGCACGGGCCATCGCGATCAGATGCAGCACGGCATTGGTCGAGCCGCCCAACGCCATGATCGTGACCATCGCGTTTTCGAAGGCGCGGCGGGTCATGATATCGCGGGGCTTCAGATCGAGTTCGAGCAGCCGATGGATCGCCGCGCCGGCCTCGAGGCATTCCTCCTGCTTGGCCGGATGCTCGGCGGGAATCGACGCACTGTCAGGGAGAGCCATCCCCATCGCCTCGATCGCCGTGGCCATCGTGTTGGCGGTGTACATGCCGCCGCAGGCGCCGGCCCCGGGGCAGGAATGGCGGACGATGTCGCCGCGGCGGGCATCGTCGATCCGTCCGGCCACATATTCGCCGTAGCACTGGAAGGCCGACACGATGTCGAGCGTGGTGCCGTCGGCGAGATGGCCCGGCTTGATCGTGCCGCCATAGACCATGAGCGCCGGCCGGTTGAGCCGCCCCATCGCGATCAGGCAGCCGGGCATGTTTTTGTCACAGCCGGGGATCGCCACGAGGGCGTCGTACCACTGGGCATGCATCACCGTCTCGAGCGAGTCGGCGATGATGTCGCGGGACGGGAGCGAATAGCTCATCCCCTCGGTCCCCATCGAAATGCCATCGCTCACCCCGATCGAGTTGAATCGCATCCCCACCATGCCCGCCGCGACCACGCCTTCGCGGACCTTGGCCGCCAGGGTATTGAGATGCATGTTGCAGGTGTTGCCCTCGTACCACATGCTCGCGATGCCGACCTGCGGCTTGTCGAGATCGGCCGGCTGGAGGCCGGTGCCCAAGAGCATCGCCTGTGAGGCCCCCTGGGAACGAGGCTGCGTGATCCGGGAGCTGTAGCGGTTGAGAACGGGCATCAGGGGGGTTCCGTGGAAGGAAATTCGAGCAGCGAGCAGAATACCGGATCTCCAGACTGGCTTGAAAGGTGCCGCCGAAAATGCCTCCTGATTTTGTTTTTCTCGACCTCGGCCAGGTGATCGTGTCGTTCGATCGTGACCGCGCCATCGCCCAGGCGATCGCGGCCAGCGGCGGTGATCCGGCGGCCGTCGCGGCGGTACTGCTCGACCTCGACCTCCACGATGCGATCGAGCGGGGAGCGGTGGACTGGGCGGGATTTCATGCCGAGTTTTGCCGCCGCACGCGCACCGCGCCCGACTCCGCCGCGCTGGCCCATGCCGTGAGCGACATGTTTTCGCTGAAGATCGAGATGCTCCCGCTGATCACGCGGCTCACCCGCGCCGGCTGCGGCCTCGGCATTCTCTCCAACACCTGCGGCCCGCACTGGGATCACCTCACGCAGGTCGCCGGCTACGGCGCGCTCAACAACGGCATCGACACGATCGTGCTCAGCCATGAAGTCGGCTGCCGCAAACCGGAGCCGGAGATCTTTGCGATCGCGGCCCGGATGGCAGGCGTGGCACCCGAGCGAATCTTCTTCACCGACGACATCGAGGAGCACGTGGTCGCGGCGCGGGCGGCCGGCTGGGACGGGGAGGTGTTCACCTCGGCCATCGGCCTCGCCGACGCACTCACCCGCCGCGGCCTCCCCTGCGGCCTGTAGGAAGGCTCAGGCCTGGCCTACTTTTGCAGTGCCGCCACGAGCGACGCCTCATCGATCCTTCCCTCAAGAAGATCGACGCCGTCGATCTGGAGCACCGGCACCCGGAGGCCGTAGCGGCCCGCATGATCGGGCGAGGCGTCGACGTCGATGATCTCCGCCTCCGGGGCATGGCAGGCCAGCAGGTCTTCCACCCGCTCGCACAGGTGGCATCCGCGACGGGTGAAGAGCACGACTTTCATCCGTACACTACGATAGAACGATGGTCTTCCGGCATCCACCCGCGGTCAATGTTGTGAGCGACGCCCCCCAATCCACCCCCGACTTTCTCAAGACGCTCCGGGCCAGCGGCCTGGTGCCCGCCGAGAAACTCGATCCGATCGCAGCGGCCTACTTCGACGAGACCGGCCCCGTGCCCGAGCCCCTTGTCGATGCGCTGCTCGCTGAGGATCTCGTCACCCGCTGGCAGCTGGGCCAGCTCCAGAAGGGCAAGTCGAAGGGCTTTACGCTCGGAAAGTACACGCTCCGGGCGTTGCTCGGAGCCGGTGGCATGGGGAGCGTCTATCTGGCCCGCCACACCAAGCTCGGGGGCGACGTGGCGATCAAGGTGCTCCCCACGAAGCGGGTGCAAGACGGCTCGTACCTCGAACGCTTCACCCGCGAAGCCCAGGCCGCCTGCCGGCTCAGCCATCCCAACATTGCCCGCGTGGTCGACCTCGATTCGGCGGCCGACGGCAAGATCCACTTCATGGTGATGGAATACATCGACGGCATCGATCTCCATGCCAAGGTGAAGCAGGAGGGCCCGCTCGATGTGGCGATGGCCGTCGACTGCCTGCGGCAGGCGGCCCTCGGCCTGCACTATGCCCACGAGCACGGCTTCGTGCACCGCGACATCAAGCCGGCCAACCTGATGCTCGACGTGCATGGCACGATCAAGGTGCTCGACCTGGGGCTGGCCAAGACCCGCGCCGATGACGACGAGGCCGGCTCGCTGACGATGGAGTTCAAGGAGAAGACGCTCGGCACCGCCGACTACGTCGCCCCCGAGCAGGCCACCGACAGCCATCGTGCCGACCGCCGGGCCGACGTCTACTCCCTCGGCTGCACGCTCTACTACCTGCTTGTCGGCACGGCCCCCTTCGCGGCCGGATCGATCAAGGATCGGCTCAAGGCGCAGATC
>CAYZFV010000060.1:0-3603 GCA_964477765.1 uncultured Candidatus Kuenenia sp. | reverse complement strand
ACGGCGTGAGTACACATCTGTACACTCCCAACTCGATGTGATTCGCGGCGAACACTCCGTGGCATCGATGCCGGCGCTCCCGCGGCTGCGGCACGTAATTTGCCAGCTGGTCCAAGAAGTCAGGCGGACTTGGGGGCCAGAACCTCGATGGATGCTCCGTGGGCGACACAGAGGTGTCAGGCTGACGGACCTTCACACGTGGTTTTCATGCGGGGTAGTGCGATACATGGTTGGTTATGAGTTGTCGCCTCACTCAGTGGTCACTGCCGCCGCCGGCTTCGCCACGCGGCGCGCCTCGGCAAGCTTTCCAAGTGTTTCCTACGGCGTGAGGCGGCGCAAAGAATGGGCATCGGGATCTTTATCAGGAGACTGTCACGTGGTGGCTGAGGGGGTTAAAAAGGAGAGGAGGCAGTGTTTCCCCTCTTTTTTATTTCAACTCGCGCGAGCCTTTTTGTGTGCGTACATCCCCCAATCTTCACTGGCAGCCGTATCACAGTCGCGGTCTTCGCCGTCGCCGTTGCGGCACTCCTGAGCACAGCGGCTCTCGCTGCCGAGTGGCATGTGTCGCTCAGTGGCAGCGACGCCTGGTCGGGCTCGCTCGCCGAGCCAAACGTCGGCCGGACCGATGGCCCCCTCGCGACGCTCGAGCGGGCCCGCGATGTGATCCGGGAGCGGAAGAAGGCCGGTCTCGCGGAGCCGGTGACCGTCTTCATCCACGCCGGCAACTACTCCCTCGCGAAGACGTTCACGCTTTCCAAGGATGACTCGGGCACGGCGGAAGAGCCGGTCGTCTGGCGGGCCTACGGCAATGACACGCCGGTGTTGAGTGGCGGTGCCGTCATCGCCAACTGGCAGCCAGTCGCCGACGATGCACCCACCGGCGGCAGGCTCCTCAAGGCCGACCTCGCCGCGCAGGGGCTCGACAAGGCAAATGTTTCACAGCTCATCTTCGCCGGCAGGCGGCAGCACCTCGCCCGCTGGCCAAACTTTGCCCCGAGCAATCCATATGGAGGCGGCTGGGCCTATGTCGACGGCAAGGTTCTACCGATGTATTCCGACGTCGAGGGGGAAAGCAAGCGATCGCTGATACAGAAGCCCACCGACGCAAGAACGTGGGCCCGGCCGACCGAGGGCGAGGTCTTCATTTTTCCGAGGTACAACTGGTGGAACAATATCGTCCGCATCCATGAGCATGACGCCGCATCACGGAAGATCACGCTGACCGCCGACTGCTCCTACGCCATCCGCCCCGGCGACCGGTATTTCATCCAGGGCATGCGGGAGGAACTCGACGCACCGGGCGAGTGGTATCACGACCGCGCGACACACTCGCTCTTCTTCCTGCCGCCGGAGCCACTCGGCGAACGCCCCGTCTGGGTGCCAACGCTCGCCACGATCTTCGCGATCGGCCCCGACACCGAGCATGTGACGATTCGCGGGCTCACGTTCGAGTGCTGCAATGGCACGGCCGTTGCCATCAGGAACTCCCGGCACTGCCGCGTGGCCGGCTGCACTATTCGCAATGTCGGCAATTCCTCCGGAAGCGGCGTGTCGATCGAGGGCGGCTCCGACAACGCCGTCTTAGGCTGCGACATCTCGGAGACCGGGTCGCATGGCATCTCGATTTCGGGAGGCGACCGTACGACGCTCACACCGGCCCGCAACTGTGCGGAAAACAACTATATCCACCACGTGGGCGTGTTCCACAAGCAGGGCGTGGGCGTGGCCCTCGTTGGCGTCGGCAACCGCGTGGCCCATAACCTGATCCACGATTGCCCCCGCATGGGCATCATGTTCAGCGGCAACAACCTCGAGATCGAGTTCAACCACATCCGCCACGTAAACCTCGAGACGGAAGACACTGGGGCCATCTATACCGGCGGCCGCGACTGGATTTCGTCCCGAGGCTCGGTCATCCGCCACAACTTTTTCCACGACAGCCTCGGCTACGGCCGCGAGGGGGAGAAGTGGGTGAGCCCACACTTCGCCTGGGGCGTCTACCTCGACGACAACGCCGGGGGCGTCGACGTGATCGGTAACATCGTGGCTCGGTGCTCGCGGGCGGGGCTGCACCTCCATAACGGCCGCGACAACCACGTTGAAAACAACGTCTTCATCGACTGCGGACCTCAGCAGATCGAGTACAGCGGCTGGACCAAGGACAATAAATACTGGACGAGACACTTTCCCACGATGGTGAAGGGCTACGAGAGCGTCGCAGGGCAGCCGGCCTGGCAGTCGGTGCGCAACATGCAACTCCATCCGAAGGATGCCGTGTTGCCCGACGGCCTCGTCATGACAGGAAATCAATTCCTCCGGAACATCGTCGACTACCGCGACCCAAGGGCGAAGCTGTTTTCGTTTCGCAACCTGCCCTTCGACCACTACAAGTCTGACGACAACGTTGTCTGGCACCATGGGCTGCCACTCCTGACTGGCCAGCGGAAAATTGGCAAGACGCTCGCAACCGTGGCGATCGACAACGCCGGCTTCGAGGCGGGCAAGGCAGGGGCGTTGCCTGACACATGGCGGTGGCAGATGAAACCCGTCGACGCGGTTGCGGCTTTGGCCGAAGGAGGTGCGCCTGGGGGGAAACGGGCCTTGGGCATCAACGCGGGCATGGGCAAGAATGCGGACGGCAAGGAGCTTTCGGCGCAGGTCGTTTCAGCCGAGTTCGCCATCAAGCCCAGCCATTCCTACCGTCTTTCCGCGTCGCTGCGGGCGAACGAGCCGGGCGTGATGGTCGGTCTGATGCTGCAGTCGCACATCCCAAACGTGTTCTTCTGGGGCAGCTCTCCAAACCAGGCGACGATCGACACCGCGTGGAAGCCCGTAGAGTTCACGTTTCGCGTGCCGGCTGCCGGGGAGCCTCGGTATCACGAGAAGATGACGAAAGGCGTGGTCAGGATCGATGTCAACGGTGCCGGGGCAGACGTGCTCGTCAGCGACGTGAAGCTCGAGGAGGTTGAGGCTCTCGACGAGTGGACATCGTGGCAGGCGCTCGGCTTCGATGGGAAGTCGGTTGTGGACAATCCACTCTTTATCGACCGTGACAAAGACGACTACCGGCTGCGGCCAGAGTCACCGGCACTGAAGCTCGGCTTCCAGCCGATCCCGATCGAGAAGATCGGTCCCTACGCCGACGATCTCCGCGCCACCTGGCCGATTGTCGAGGCCGACGGCGTGCGTGAAAAACCACTGACTCCGTAAGTGTGAGCATGTCCAAAGGCATCGTGCACCCCGCCGATGCGTTCGCGCGCTTGACGGCTGTCGTAGGCCGGCCGCGCGGTGGCCTGCCAAACTTCTTCGCCAAGGCGAAAGCCGGCGGCGATGTGAGTGTGGCCTATTTGGGCGGAGGTATCACCGCCGCGCCCGGCTGGCGGGTATTTTCGCTCGACCGGCTCGAGAAGGATTTTCCAAGTCGCGTTTCAGCGAGATCAGCGCAACAATCGGCGGCATCGGCCCCGACCCGCTGGTCGCCGATCTCGCCAAGGGCGTGTTCTCCCACGCCGCCACCACCATGGGAGGGATAGCCCGGTCGATGGCACTTCCGCAGTCGTCATCGAGCCGATGAGCGACTCGTGAGCCTCGGGAGGAGCGGCC
>CAYZFV010000059.1:0-3989 GCA_964477765.1 uncultured Candidatus Kuenenia sp. | reverse complement strand
GTGGCCGGCGCGTATCCGTGGCTCGTGGCCCATGCCCGCACCGGTGATCACTGGAATGTGGGCGGCCCCTGGCTGGCGTCGGGCCGGCTGTCGATGTGGCTCATGCTGTGGACGATCCTCGGCGGGTCGATCGTGGCCCGCAACCTCGCCGCGATCGCCACGCCCACGCCGCCCCCCATGCAGCAGGCGGGCGGCAACGCGATCATGTCGATCATCACCCTCGATGCGGCGGTCGTGCTGGCCGCCTGCGGCGAATCGTGGACGATCGTCGTGCTCCTGCTCCTGGTTCCCTTCCTCGTGGGCCGGCGGCTGGCCAGCCCCACCTGACGCCGTCGCCCACGGCGTCCACTCCCATGCGACTCGGCTTCAGCACCAACAGCATCGGCGATGTCGATCCCGAGGCGGCGATTCCACTGCTTGCCGACCTCGGCTACCGCTCCCTCGCGATCACGCTCGATCATCACCTGCTCAATCCATTCGGTGGAAACGTGGCCGCCGAGGCCGCCCGCTGGAAAACGCTCCTCGCCGCCCACGGCATGGGCTGCGTCGTCGAGACGGGCGCCCGGCATCTGCTCGACCCGGAGCACAAGCACGAGCCCACGCTCGTGTCGGCCGAAGCCGCGGCCCGCCGGCGGCGCGGAGACTTTCTCACCCGGGCGATCGACGTGGCCGCGCTGCTCGGCGCGGAGTGCGTGTCGCTCTGGAGCGGCGTGGTACGGGATGCCACCGGCGAAGACGAACTCTGGCCGCGGCTCACCGCCAGCCTCGCCCCGGTGCTCGACCATGCCCGGAGCCGCGGCGTGGCGGTCGGCTTCGAGCCGGAGCCGGGAATGTTTGTCGACACGCTCTCCCGCCTCGGCATCCTGCTCGACCGGCTCGGCGGGCCCGATCACCTGCGGCTCACGGTCGACATCGGCCATCTGATCTGCATGGGGGAGCGGCCGCCTGAGGAGGCGCTGCGGCCCTGGCTCGGGCGGATCGTAAACGTGCATGTCGACGACATGCTCGCCTGTCGGCACGACCACCTGCCGCTCGGTGCCGGGGAAGTTGATTTCGGACCCGTTCTCGCCGCGCTTGCCGAATCAGGCTACGCCGGCGGCCTCCATGTGGAGTTGCCGCGGCAGACCCATCGGTGGTTGGCCACCGCCCGCGAGTCGGCGGAGTTTCTTCACCGTCTCGTTTCTGAGAGGATTTTGACATGACCCCTCCCGCTCCGCATGTGTTGCTGCTCTCGATCCCCGGCCTCCGCGCGGAGGATCTTTCCCGGATGCCTGCTCTGGCGGCGCTGGCCGCGGCGGGCGCGACGGCACCGCTCGATCCGGGCTTTCCCGCCGTCACCTGCCCGGTGCAGGCCTCACTCACGACGGGCACGCTGCCGGCAGCCCACGGGATCGTGGCCAACGGGCTCTTCGACCGGCAGCCGCAGCATCTCGAAATGTGGATCAGCCCCGACGGCGTGCATCGCGCGGCAAGGATCTGGGATCGGCTCAAGGCGGCCCGCCCCGACCTGCGAACGGCCGCCTGGTTTCTCCTCCAATCGAAGCATGCCACCGCCGATCTCGTCTGCCTCCCCGCGCCGAAACACAACCCCGACGGCACCGAAACGATGTGGTGCCACACCAATCCCGAGCCGCTCTACGCGACGCTGCGGGAGACGCTCGGCGAGTTTCCGCTCCACAAGTTTTGGGGGCCGATCGCCGGCATCGAGTCGTCACGGTGGATCGCCCGGAGTTTCATCGAGGCGGCCCGGCCTGCTCCGCCACACTTCGCCGTCGTCTATCTGCCGCATCTCGACTATGGCGCCCAGCGGACCGGCCCCGACAGCCCGCCGGCCGTGGCCGCCTGTGGCGAACTCGACGCCGAGATCGCCACGCTGATCGACGCCTACCGGCAGATCATCGGCGGCCAGGCAGGCGGCGAGCTGATCGTGCTCGTGGCCGGCGAGTATCGGATCCGGCCCGTCTCCCACACGCTCTTTCCCAATCGGATCCTTCGCGAAGCCGGCCTCCTGGCGGTGAACGAGACACCGACCGGGGAAATCCTCGACATCGCGGCGAGCACCGCCTGGGCACTGGCCGACCACCAGATCAGCCACATCTATCTCCGCGACAGCGGCGACCGGGCCCTCTTCGACCGGGTGGCGAGCCTCTTTCGGAATCGCGAGGGGGTCGCCCGCGTGCTCACGGGCGACGAACTCGTTGCTGCCGGCCTCACCGCGACCGCGGTGCAAGATGAGCAGAGCCGGTGCGGCGACATCGTGATCGAAAGCACGCCCGACAGCTGGCAGGCCTATCACTACTGGCTCGACGACGCGAAGGCTCCCGCCTTCGCCCGCACGATCGACATCCACCGCAAGCCGGGCTACGACCCGCTCGAACTCCACGTCGACCGGGCCAAACTGCCTGCCGTGAGCATCCCGCTCGACACGTCGCTCGTGAAGGGCTCCCACGGCGCTCGCGACCTCGCCAACCCCCACGAGACGATCTTCATCGCCTCCCGCTCCGACCTCACCTCGGGCCCGCTGGCCATGCATGAGATCGCCGATATGATCCTCGGGCTTTACGAGGGGTGATGTGCAAGCGATTGCGCCGCCGCTGCAACAGGCCACCGGGCTTGCGCCCGGTGCTTTGTGGGGACGGAAGCAACAGGCCACCGGGCTTGCGCCCGGTGCTTTGTGGGAACGGAAGCAACAGGCCACCGGGCTTGCGCCCGGTGCTTTGTGGGAACAGAAACAACAAGCCGCCAGGCGCAAGCCGGCGGGCATGCGTCCGAGCCAGCTCTCCTAGACCCACTCAGCCGGCGGCTGGATCGCGTCGGCGGGGCGGGAGCCGCAGTCTTGGCGGCCGGTGCCGGCGAGGCGGCTGGTCGCCTTCACTTCCATGTCGGCATCGCACACGATCTGACAGGAGAGCCGCAGGCCCGGGGTGCCGGCAAGTCCCTTGGCGGTGAGCACCTCCTGCTCGGCCTTCGTCATCGCCGTCGGCTCACCCGACACGAACTCGACGCGACAGGTGGTGCACCGAGCCACACCGCCACAGGCATGGAGCTGGTCGATGCCACACTCGTCGACCAGGGCGTTGACCAGCCGCTTGCCGGCCGGCACCTCGAATGTTCCCACGCCTGTCACGGTCAGCTTCGGCATTGCTCGTCTCCTGTGCGATGTTTCTCGAGGTTATTTCTTGCGAGGCGGCTTGTCATCCAGATTGGCGGCCAGATCCTCGGCCGTGATCGCGGATGATACACCATTCGACGGCACGTCGAGGCCGGCCGTCCAGACGAGCGCGTTGAGCATCAGCGTGCGAAAGTCGGCGTTGTCCCAGTTCTTGTGGAAATGGGCGCCGGTGCACCCGAAGCCACGGCCCCCCGTCGGTCGCTCGTAAGCCCAGGCCAGCACTTCGCGAGCCCCTTTGTTATCGCGAACGGTCGGGTTGTTGCTGTGGGGGCCATCGGGGCGTTCCCGCGTGCCATCCGGGGGCACCGCCGAGAGGATCATCGTGAGCCCCGTGGGCGGCTCGATGAATCGCATGTGATAGTACCATTCATCCTGGGTCTCGAAGGGCTGCACGCCGCGGCAGATCGGATGGTCGGTGGCGAGTTCCGTCTCCTTGAGCATCCAGTGGGGATTCACCGACCAGTGAGGCTCGAAATAGCCTCCCATCCAGTTCAGGAATTCCGGGCCGCCCTTTTCCTTGGGCACCTCGACGCCGTAATGAAGACAGGCGATCCCCACGCCCCGTTTGGCGAGCGCATCGATCTGGGCCAGCCGGTTGCTCTGGATCACCGGGTGACCCTTGCCGCCGTCGGCAAAAAAGAAGATCGCATCGGCGTTGTCGAAGGCCGTCGGATCGGTGGGCCAGCCGCCGATATAGACCGCCGTCACCAGCGGCGGCGGGGAATGGCCGGCGGCGTAGTCGTCGATGCATTTTTCCAGCAGCATCGTGCCGGCGCGAAACTCATGTTCGCCGGGGGCATGGCTCCGCCGGGCGGGC
>CAYZFV010000058.1:0-3270 GCA_964477765.1 uncultured Candidatus Kuenenia sp. | reverse complement strand
CCAATCGTGGCAGTGGATGATGTCGAAGGGATGGGCGAGCCGGCCGGCGAGTTCGAGTGCGGCCCTACAAAAGAAAATGAACCGCTCGGCGTTGTCGGGATAGTCCTCGGCGCCACCGTAGAGCGTGGGACGATCGTAGTAGTCGTCGTTGGCGACGAGGTAGACCTCGGCCTGCCGGTCGGGCAGCCGCCCGCGGAGGATCCGCGCCACGGGCCGCCGCGTGCCGATCGGCACCTCGAAGGCCATCTCCGTCGGCTCGAGGGGCAGCCCCCTGGCGAGCGTCTCCCGGTAGGCGGGCAGCACGAGCGTCGTCTCGCACCCGAGCCGGGCGAGTGCCTCCGGCAGGGCCCCGGCCACGTCGGCGAGGCCCCCGGTCTTCGCGTAGGGGGCGGCTTCGCTGGCGATTTCGAGCACGCGCATCGCGGAATTCTCGCGGGGCCGGAGCCTCGGGCGACGCTCGTCCGGGGCACGCTAGTATAGGTCGCGTTTTGACGATCACTGGTTGGGGCCACTTGCCCTGCTTCGCGCCCCCGGAGTTCCCCTGGGGGAGCGACTCGACGCCCCGGGCGGAGGTGGCACTCCGCTGCCCGGTGACCTACGCCATTTCGATCTCGCCGACGATAGGACTAGGAAGTGGGAGTGGCATTACGACGATGGGCGCGTAACCCACCTCGTTCACAGTCGCGAGGTATTCCGCAGATCCTGGTATCTGCCAGCCGTCACTGGAGATGAAGTTCCATGAGTCGTCGAACCGCCAGAAGTGAAGCGCGCCGGTGGAAGTATGTTCCCAGAGTATCGAATTGGTACCGCCAATCTTCGCGGCGAGGCCAAAGTAAAAGCCGGAGGGTGGCTGATACCAATTGACGTGGATGCCTGAGAAGCGGACCGCTTGACCGTAGGCAAACACACGGCCGACTCGGTCAATTCCGTTCCGCCAGTGGCCGGCTTCATCGCGGTCTGGGAGATTGCTACCCCACGACGTGTGGAGGGAACCAATGCGCCCGGTGATTCCGTCGCCATTGAAGTCCTTCCAGAAGATGCTCTCGGTATCGCGGTATTCGGCCGAGCCCGGCATCTGCCAGCCGTCACTGGAAATGAAGTTCCACGAAGCGTCGAGCCGCCATAAGTGAAGTGCGCCGGTGGAGTGCCGCCAGACGATCGAGTTCGTGCCTGCACTGACTCCAGCAGCGACGGGCGTGAAGCCAGATGCCACCATGTGGTTATAGTTGACGGGTGTGCCCGAGAAGAGAATGGCCTGGTCGTTGGCGTAGAGCCGTCCGGCACGGTCAGCGGTGAGTGTGACGTAGCCCCGCTCGATCACAGACGGCTCGCCGATGAATTCGTCGCCGTTGAAATCCTGGCCAAAGCCGGCCTCCGTGAGGAAATATCCGGCCGCGCCCGGCATGTGCCAGCCGTCACTGGAGATGAAGTTCCACGAGGCGTCGAGCCGCCAGAGATGAAGCGCGCCGGTGGAGTGTCGCCAGACGATCGAGTTCGTGCCTGAAATATTCTCTGCAGCCAGGGGCGTGAAGCCAGATGCCACCATGGCGTTGGAGTTGACAGGTGCGCCCGAGAAGTGAACGACCCGGCCGTTTGCAAAGAGCTGTCCGGCACGGTCAGCGGCGAGTGTGACCAGGCCCTCCGCCTCGACCACAAAGGGCTCGCCGATAAATCCGTCGCCGTTGACATCCTGGCCAAAGTCGCCCTCCGTGAGGAAATATCCGGCCGCGCCCGGCATCTGCCAGCCGTCACTGGAGGTGAAGTTCCACGAGGCGTCGAGCCGCCAGAGATGAAGCGCGCCGGTTGAGTGTCGCCAGACGATCGAGTTCGTGCCTGCAATGTTTTCGGCAGCCAGGGGTGTGAAGCCAGATGCCACCATGGCGTTGGAGTCGACGGGTGTGCCCGAGAAGCGAACGGCCTGGCCATCGGCATAGAGTTGTCCGGCCTCGTCAAGGGTGAGCGCGATGAACGTCGTCACCGCCGCGGAAGTAGCCGAAAACTCACTCTGTCCAACTGCGTTCACTGCCGCAATTCGGAACACATAACTGCGCTCGCTGGTCAGCCCGCGCACCGTTCGCGAGGTCGCTGTCGGCACGGCAGGCTCGGCCCACAATTCCTGCGCGATCCCCGGCCCAACTTCCACGGTGTGCCAGATCACTGGAGACGGCATGAAAATATCGCCCGGCCGAAGCCTCGGCAGTGACGCGTACTGAATCACATAGTGGCCGATCGACGAACCACCGTCGGACGATGGAGCCGTCCACGTCAGGCTGGCCTGGCCGTTGCCCCCGGTGGCGGAAACGTTCGTAGGCGCGTTGGGGACCGCAAAACAGAGATAAGGGAAACAGGCAGCCACGGTGAGGGCCGGCGATGAATGTCCATCGTCGAAGGGCATCGGCATGGCGGCGTCGGAGGTGGAGACGGTGTTCGCTCCTGCTGGCATCTCGTACGCGGCAACCAGTTCGTCCGCGATCCCGCCGGGCATGACACCCGGTTCGAGCGGAGCCTGGGCCGCAAGCATCGCCCGCTTCTCGAGCTGCTCCATTCGCAGGTGTCGTTCGCGGCGGAGGGCGCGGATTGCGGCTCGACACCGGCTCTTGCGGGAAGAAAAAAAACGCATTGGGCACCCTTCTCAGCGAAACATCAGAACCATCGATCCGCGGGAAGCCAAAGGCTCGCGCCAAGAAATCACACAAAATCACACAATTCGAATCGCATATCCGAATCGCATGATGGAATTCCCGCGCCGCACCGGAACCCGAGTCTCCCTTTTGGGGGATGCTATCAAGCGCCGTGGGGATGAATCAAGGGAGACATCGGGGCTCCTGTCGCGATGTCAGCGCGGGATCACCCCGATCACCGGGAGCCGCATCTCATGAAACCGCCCCCCGTGAAAAGCGTCCCGAGGGTTTCACCGATTGGAGGTACCATATTCCCTGGTCCTATAGCCACGCGATTTCTGCGCCCCAGTCCGCCCTATGAGCCCCCTCGTCAATCCCGCCGCCTTGTTCACCCTCCGGATGGTCTGCCCCCGGCGGGAGCGACTCTGGCCGCCCGCGGCGAGCGGCCTCGACGAGGCCTGTCGACTGCCTTCCTTCGCGGCGGTCGCGGGCGTGCCCGACTTACTCACACTGTGGACAGCCTGGAACGAAGAAGGTCTCGCCATCCGCGGCCTTGCCCGGGGTGTCGGCGAGTCGCGGTGGTGCCAGCCGACGAAGCCCGAAGACAGCGACGGCCTGCATCTGTGGATCGCCACCCGGCCCACCGGCG
>CAYZFV010000057.1:0-11717 GCA_964477765.1 uncultured Candidatus Kuenenia sp. | reverse complement strand
AGAAACTCCTGCACCGGCACGCCGGCGGTGCCCTTCTCGGCGAGGAACCGGCCTTCCATATACCGCCAGCGGTCGGCGAGATACTGCTTCTCCGTCTCGTGGGCGATCCGTCGCATCATCTCGACGACCAGCCGGGGGTGCTCGCCGATGGCCGTCTCGCCGGAGAGCATGCAGGCGTCGGCGCCATCCAGAATCGCGTTGGCCACGTCTGTCGTCTCGGCCCGGGTCGGCCGGCGGGCGTGCTGCATGCTGTCGAGCATCTGGGTCGCCACGATCACCGGCTTCTGATACCGCTGGCACGAGCGGATGATCCGCTTCTGCACCATCGGCATGCTGGCCACGTCGGTCTCCACGCCGAGATCACCGCGGGCCACCATCACGGCGTCGGCCGCCTCGACGATCGAGTCGAGGTTGTCGATCGCCTCCCGCTTCTCGATCTTCGCCACCACGCGGGCCTGCGAGCCGCGAGTGCGCAGGAGTTCTTTGAGCAGCTTGACTTCGACCGGGCTGCGGACAAACGACAGGCTCACGAAATCGGCTCCCGCGCCGGCCGCCCATTCGGCATGCTGCCAGTCGGCCTGGCTCATCGCGGCCACGGAGAGTTTCACACCCGGCAGATTGACCCCCTGGCGGCTCCGCACGGTGCCTCCCTGCACGACCCGGCAGCGGGCTGCATCGGGCGATTTCTCCTCGACAACGAGGCTGATCGTGCCGTCGGCGAGCATCACGCTGTCGCCGGCGGCGAGTTCGTCGACAAGCGGGGCATAGGTGGTGACGAATCGATCCGGCTGGTCGCTTTCCGTTCCGCGGATAAACCAGATCGAGGCGCCCTCGACGCAGTCCACGGCCCCGCCGGGCAGTTCCCCGAGGCGAATCTTGGGACCGGCCAGATCGACGAGCACGCCGACAGGCCGGGTGAGGGCGTCGGCGACCCGCCGAATCCGGTCGAGTGTTTCCTGATGCTCCTCCATCGACCCGTGGGCCATGTTGAGCCGGAAGACATCGACCCCCGCCTCGACGAGGCCGTGGATGGCGGTCTCCTCGCGGCTGGCCGGGCCGATCGTGGCGACAATCTTGGTGCGAACGACCTGCGGAACGGCAGGGGCAGGGCTGGTCATGGTGCGCGTCCTGTGGGGGTGGGGCAGGCGAGGCGGGGATGAGGCGGGTCTGTCGAGTGAGGCGGGATGCGTACCAGAAGGAGCCGACAGTGTATCCTGAGGGTCTCACTTTCCCATTCGAGAACTGTCGCATGGCCTCACGAGCCTGGACTGGCCGTCGCGTCATCGTGGCCGGGGGCACGGCCGGCTTCGGCCTGGTGCTGGCCCGGCATCTGGCTCGGCAGGGGGCGGTCGTGCTCATTGTCGGCCGCTCAGGCGAGGGCGTCCGTCAGGCTCTGGCCGCCTGCGACAAAGATTCCTGCGACGGGGCCGGGGATACGACGGCGGCCATCCATGGCATCACTGCCGATCTGGGCAGGGCGGGGGAGGGCACCCGGGTGGCCGGCGAGGCGGTGCGGCTCCTCGGCGGAATCGACGATCTCTTTTTCTGTGTCGGCCGGTCGGGCCGGGCCGCGATCCTCGGTACCTCGGTGGCGACGCTCCAAGACTATCTCGATGCCAATCTCTTCTCCGCCGTCGAAATCACCCAGGCCGTCGCCGATGACGTCGCCCGCGCAGCCGGGCATCTGGTCTACATCGGAAGCCTCGCCGGCAAGATCGTGATGCCCTTCATGGGCCCCTACAGCGTGGCCAAATCGGCACTGGCCGCGTATGTCGACGCGGTGCGGCTGGAACTTGCACCACGGGGCGTGCACGTGCTGCTTGTGTCGCCCGGCCCGATCCGCCGCCGGCCCGATGATCCGGCGGCCGACCGCGCGGCCGAACGGTATGCCGCCGAAGCGGCCGCGGCCGGGCTCCCCGCCGAGGCCGCCGCGCCGGGAGGCACGACATCCCTTTCTCAGATCGATCCCGACGTGTTGGCCAGCACTATTCTCACGGCCTGCCGAAAACGCACGAGCGAACTGGTGGTGCCCGGCAAGGTCGGCCTCCTCGCCGGCCTCATCGAATGGTTTCCCGACGTCGGCCGCTGGCTGCTCGCGCGGGCCACGCAGCCGCGTCGGTGAGCCGGCGTCACCAAAAGTGGCCCCCTCCTGAGATGGTCACTTCCCCTGTCGGATTGATTGCGTCCCTCGTCGCTGTCGCTACCGTGGGTGACCTCACTTAGGCGAACGGTCCCCCACCCCGAGGAGCGCGACACCATGCCGCAGAATGTCCCAACCAACCGCCGCGGGTTTAGCCTTGTCGAGCTCCTCGTGGTGGTCGCCATCATCGGCACGCTGATCGGCCTTCTGCTGCCGGCCGTGCAAAGTGCCCGCGAGGCCGGCCGACGCATGTCGTGCCAAAACAATCTGCGGCAGATCGGCATCGGGTTTCACAACTACGAGACAGCCAACAAACACTTTCCCACCACGGTTTCTATCTCAGGGGGATCGCGTCACAATTGGACCGCGCAAATCCTGCCGTTTATGGAGGAAAATCCGCTTGCTGATTTATATGACTACTCGGTGCCTTTTAGCGATGCAGCAAATCAGCAAGCTGTTCAGTACCCCCTGGACTTCATGAGCTGCCCAAGCACCCCGGGCGGCCCCTTGCTCGATCCTCAGTTTAAAACCGGTACACCTGCATGGCATTCTTTCGCTGCTGACTACGGCGGATCGGTGGGACCAAATAAAAATCAATATGATGCGCCTTCAGTAATCTCCTATCCGAAGCCGGCAAATATTCATGGGTTCTTTGGAATCGACGCCACAATCAAAAGTACCGGAACACTTGGTCGAAAAGTCACTCACATTACCGACGGCACGTCCAAGACCGTTGCAGTGGTGGAGAGCGCAGGTCGTCCCCAAGTGTGGTATTTCGGAAACGTGGTGCCTGGGTCAGGGACGTCCGGCAAAGCCAGTAAAAAGTTGTATGTGCCAAATTCAGGCTGGCCCAAGGCAAACAACTTTTTTGTTCATGGGTACAGGCTTGACCTAAGTCAGGCGGACCCCGCAGATCAGTTCGATGACCCTGGCCCGACCATGATCAATGGTTCGAATTTCTACGGCATCTACGCTTTTCACCCCGGTGGAGCCGGGCTTCTCTTTGTCGATGGGTCATGCCGCTTCATGGCCGAAGATGCGTCTGCCGACGTTGTTGCGGCGGCACTGACGATTGCCGGCGGCGAGATGGTACAGCTCCCGTAGCCGGGGCATACTGAAGCGCATGGTGAATCGTCACATTGGGTGCGTTATCGTCGCCGTCGTGGCGGCGCATGCAGCCCTACATCCTGCCTGCGGTCAGACAGGCCCCAAGGTCGCTCCCCGTCCGGTGCGAAGCGATTCCGAGCGGCGAGATTGGGTGGCGACGCTCCGCGCCGCCTATGCCAGACCGCCGGCAGAATGGCCGGCGCCCCATGTCGATCCGGGTGTCGCCTGGCGGGAACTCGGCCGTCTCCCGCCTGTGGAACACCCTGCCGACAATCCGCATACACCGGCCAAGGAGCAACTCGGGAAGGCGCTTTTCTTCGAACCGCGGCTCTCGGCCAGCGGCGACATGGCCTGCGCGTCGTGCCACGATCCCGATCTCGCCTGGGCCGACGGCCGCACCGTGAGCTTCGGCCACCTCCGCAAACCGCTGGGCCGCAATGCGCCGACGATCCGCAATGTCGCCTTCCAGTCGACGCTGTTCTGGGATGGCCGGGCTCCGTCGATCGAAGCCCAGGTCGAGGCGGTGCTCCTCAACCCCGCCGAGATGCATGTGACGCGGGAGCATGTCGAGAAGGTGCTTTCGGCGAGCGCCACCTATCGTGACCTGTTCGCCCAGGCCTTCGGAGACCCGGGCGTCACCTTCGACCGCACCGCCCAGGCTCTGGCCTGTTTTCAGCGAACGGTCGTGGGCGGCCATTCGCGGCTCGACCGCTTCCTAGCCGGCGAACAGACGGCGCTCACCGACGACGAACTGATCGGCCTCGACCTCTTTCGCCGTGAAGCCCGCTGCCTCAACTGCCATCATGGCCCACTCCTTTCCGATGGCCAGTTTCACGATCTCGGCCTGAGCTACTACGGCCGCAGCCTCGAGGATCTTGGCCGCTTCGAGGTGACCCACGAGGCGACCGACGTGGGCCGCTTTCGTACGCCGAGCCTGCGAGACGTCACCCGCACCCGCCCGCTGATGCACAACGGCCTCTTCGAACTCTCCGGCGTGCTGGCGATGTACAACATCGGCATGGTCGCCATCAAACGGCAGCCGCATCAGGCAAGTGACCCGCTGTTTCCGGTGAAGTCGCCGCTGCTCAAGCCGCTGGGACTCAATCGGCAGGATCTGACCGACCTGGAGGCGTTTCTGGGGACGCTGGAGGAGCCGCGACGTCGCGTGCGGCCACCTCCTGCCGCGCGGCGATGACGGCGGCATTCGAGAGCCCCCAGATCCGCACGGTGCCACCAGCTTCCGTCACCAGCCGCGTGCCGGTCGGATCGAGGGCGATGGCCCGCGGCGTCTCCCGGCTGCCGGGCAGGCTGCAGAGCTCGCGGCCCGCTGCCGCATCCCAGATTCGCACGGAGCCGTCGGCTGAGGCCGTGATGATCCGCCGGCCATCGGGGGTAAGCAGGATTTTTTCGACGGCGGCATCGTGGGCCCGCAACACGTGCAGTTCCTGGCCCGTGGCCGTGTCCCACACCCGCGCCGTACCGTCATCCGACGCCGTCACCACGCGGTCGCCCGTGGGAGAGAAGGCGGCATCGAGAATGCTGCGGGCATGGCCACTGAGCTTTGCCATTCGGGTGCCCTGCTGGCAATCGTCGACATAGGCCGTGCCCATGGCCGTGCCCCGCACGACAAGACCGCCCGACCCCGCCGCCATCGCGGTGACCATGCCGATCGGCGGCATCTCGCCCACCGGCTGGCCGTCGCCGGCATCCCAGGCTGCAGATTTCCCGCACACGACCCGGCGGCCGCCGGCCGCAAACACCGCCGTCACGAAGTTGCCGCCTCTACCACGAAAGCGTGCGTGCAGAGGCACCGTCTCCTTGAGCAGCCGCTGTCCAGCGGCCCAATCCCAAAGCGCGACATTTTCAGTGCGGGCCGCCGACCTCGTGAGTAACCGCCCACCATCCGGGCTGAAGGCGACCGTGCCGACACCGGCTTCATGCTTGCCGAGCCGAGCCAGAAGCCGACCGCTGGCCACGTCCCATACCCCGACCGCACCGTTTCCTTCATGAGACTCACACGCGGCTGCGACCTGCCGGCCGTCGGCTGAATAGGCGATGTCGTTCGTGATCCCCACGCCGCCGTCGAGCACGCAGTCGCGATCCATCGTGTGCGGATTCCACAGTTCGACACGGCCCGTGCCACGCGGAGCCAAGGCGATCTGCCGACCGTCGGGCCGAAAGCAGAGGGCCGTCACGTCGACGACGTCGGGAAAGATGGATCGCGGCGCACCCTCGACGGCATCCCAGATCCGAATCGTGCCGTCACGGCTGCCCGAGGCGATCGTGTTCCCCTCGGGACTGAATGCCAGCGACGTCACGGCCGCCTCATGCCCTGTGCGATCGCCGAGAAGCGCCGCCGTCTGCATATCCCAGATGGAGATCACCCCGCTTTGGGCCCCGACGGCGATCTGGCTGCCGTCAGGATGAAAGCCGATCGCCGTCACGATGGCGTCTGCCACTTCCAGACGAGCGGCGAGCGCTCCGTCAGCAACCTTCCACAGTGAGACACTTTTCTCCCGCGACGATGTCGCCAGCAGGGAGCCATCGGGGGCAAACTCGAGGAGGGTACCGTCGAACCCGATCCCGACCGGCAGCGAAATGGTCGTGAGCAGACTGCCATCGAGGGCATCTCGCAGGTGCACCACGCATGCCGTGGCCTCTGTCACGGTCGAAACCAGGAGGGCCAGCCGCCGACCATCGGAGCTGAAGCGAAACGCTTCGACCTTCCCTTCGTGAGCCATCTCCAGGGCACGACCGTTGTCCACGTCCCAGAGCAATGCCCGGCCGCTGGTGTCCTGCGTGAGCAGCCGGCTCCCGTCGGGGGAGAACGCCACGGCTTGCACACGGCCCCGGCCAGTCGACACCGTGGCCACGAATCTGCCTGTCACCCCGTCGGTGATGTCGATCCCTTCCGGTGATCGCACCGCCACCCGACGGCCGTCGACGCTGACGGCGAGCGTCGGATCGGGCGTGATGGCAAACCGCTCCGCGCTGTCGCGGCCGGCCCGCCATCGACACACCCACGGGTCGTCGCATTCCGCAAGCGGCGCAACGTCATCGCCATCACCGACCGCGAAGACATGGGTGGCCCGGCGGCCGTGGTCCTGCGGAAAGCCACCCGCAGCCCGAAAGGCCGCATGAATCGGATTCGCGCGATCGCCCTCCGCAGCCTTGTAGGAGCGGGCGAGAAGGATGCTTCCCTCGGGACTGAAGGCCACGTCGCGGATGCCTCCCTCCCGCGGATCGAGCACCACAAGCGCCTCGTCGAGCCTGTCGCCGAGACAGTGCATCTCCAGCGGGAGCGGCTCCCCGACGATCGTGGCATTTTCTCCATAGGCGTCGCGGGCGAGTTGTATGTTTCCGTCATCGAGGGCCGTCTGCAGGGCCCGCAGGTTGGCCACGTAGAGATGATCGGTCGCCGCGCGACTGGCGGCATCCGCCTTCTCCCGAGCCGCGAGCGCGAGCTGCCGCTGCCGCTCGGCCCGCACCGCAAACAGCGAAATACCGATCAGGGCCGCCACGAGCGACACGGCGATGCCCGCCGCCGTCGCCGCGGCAAACCGGTGCCGCCGCGCGAGCTTCACGAGGCCGTCAATAAGCCCTGGGGCCCTGGCCTGGATCGGTTCGCCCCGGAGGTAGCGGCCGAGATCGGCCTCCAGTTCCGCGGCGGAGGAGTAGCGGCGGTTGCGATCCTTTTCGAGGCATTTCGCGACGATCGTGGCCAGGTCTTTCGGCAGCCGCAACGCCACGGTCGCGATCGATGCCGGCTCCGTCTCCTGCACGATCCGCGCCGCCTCGTAGATCGGCTGCCTGGCGATCTCATAAGGAAGCCGCTCGGCCAGCAGTTCGTAGAGCACGACACCGAGCGAGTAGACATCCGACCGCAGGTCGATCTCATCGGCATCGCCCGCAAACTGCTCCGGGCTCATGTATTGCAGCGTGCCGACGATGTGCCCGACGTCGGTATGCATCGTGGTGAGGGCGACGTCGCCATCGGTGCTGCGGGCCACGCCGAAATCGATGATCTTGGGCTGGCCATGGGCGTCGACGAGGATGTTTCCCGGCTTGAGGTCGCGATGCACGATGCCCTTGTGATGCCCGTGGGCCACGGCCTGGCAGACGTCGCGAAAGAGTTCGACCCGCTGCCGGATGCCGAGACCGCGATCGGTCGCGTAGGCCGTGACGGGGCGGGCGTCCTCGATGAACTCCATCACGAAGTAGGGCAGGGTGCGGCCGGCCACGTCTTGCATGCCGACCGAAAAAATCTTCGCGATGCCGGGGTGGTTGAGTCGCCCGAGGATGTGGGCCTCGTGTTCGAATCGGCGGGCGGCCGTCGGCGACAGCACGCCGGGATGGATCAGTTTTATGGCGACCGTCCGGCAGGGCATCCCTTGGAGCCCCTCGTAGACGCGGCCCATGCCGCCGGCGGCGATGAAGCGGATGATGGCGACGTCGCCGAGCCGTGTGCCCGGCATGAGTGGATCACCGCCGGCCAGGGCACCGGCACTGGCCAAGGCTCCGGCACCAAACGCCGTGAGCCCGCTGAAGCTCAGGCCGTCGTCGGTCAGACAGCCACCCGCGGCTGGCTCAGCCTGCGACCCGCTCTCCGGTGGTTCGCCGTCATCCAAAGTCATCGGCTCGAATCGCCCCGCATGACGTGCCCAGGTGAATCAACATCAGCCCGACAACCAACTCGATTGCCCAGTGTAACGCACCGCGAGAAGGCGATTTCCCCGTCTTTTCGCTACCGTCTGCTAATGCTTGGCCCCGAGTCCGCAATACAGGGAGAGGGCTCAACCGATGGGGAATGCCATGCCGCCTAACGCCGACGACACCGCCCGCACCGAAGTGCAGCGGCTGTTTATCGAGCATTTGGACCGCATCCGCGGCTATGTGCGGGCGATCCTCCCCGACCCCGACCAGGCCGGGGACGTCGTGCAGGAGGTCTTTCTGGCGGTGTCGGCGCGGGCAGCCGACTACGACGCTACGCGAAGCTTCGAGGCCCGGGCGTTTGGCTTCGCCCGCAACAGGGTCTTGGAGGTCGCCCGCAAGGCCCGGCCGCAGGCTCAGCCTCTCGCTGCCGACGTGCTCGACGTGCTGACGGTGTCGGCCCCCGATCTGGCGTTGTCGGCCGAGGAACAGCGGCGACTCCGTGAGTGCATCAGCCGCCTCGCCCCGAAGGCACGAGCCATCGTCGAACACGCATACCGCCAGGGGCTCAAGCCGCATCAGATCGCCACTTTCATCGGTTGGACATCGGTTGGACACAAAACAGCGTGCGGGTCGCGCTCTGCCGGGCGCGGGCTTTCCTCCGCAGGTGTGTTCAGGAACAGATTGCCGCAGCAGGTGAGGCATGAGCGACGAGCCGATTCACAACGCCGATGATCACGAAGCCGTGCCACGGCTCGAAGCACTCATCGATCGGTATCTTCAGGGCGTCCTCGAGACCGCCGATCGGGCTGAACTCTCACGAACGTTGCTCGCGTCGCCAGTGGCCTGCTTGGGGCGAGCGTCGCCTGGGCGATGGCGCTGCCCGAGCGGAGCAGGGCGTCGTGCCGGCCGATGGCCGCCGGATGCTGGCTTTCGAACAGGCGTTGCCTGGACCCGGCGATCCGGCCGTGTCCACGGCCGACTCCTGCGATCTCTATCAACTTGTTGACCTCACCCCATATGCCGACCTGATCGCGCAAGGCGGCTGCATGCTCAGGCTCACCGCGAAGGTCCGCGACGCGAGCGGTCCACGCGACGTCCAGTCACTCTTCGTGGGCCGACTGTCGGTGTTCGACAAACCGCTTGCCGACATTCTTCCGGCGTGGCCGGAGACGCGATCGCTGCCGGCCGGGAGCCGGTTTGCCATCGTGCAGATCGACGCGACCACGATGGATCGCACGCCCGGTCGCGGCGCGGCGACGGCAAGACCACGTATCGAGGCTGGGTCGTGGCCATGTGGCCATTCATTAAAACAGGGTGAACTTTATGACCGATGGAATTTTGACCGCGCTCACAACGATACGGGCGCGACGCCGATCGGCGGGATGCAAAACAATCTACTGTCACAGCAGCTTCTGCCCGCCCGCCACTTCGCCCCTCGGCCGCCGCACGTTTCTGCGGGCCGCCGGCACATCGCTGGCCCTCCCGCTGCTGCCGTCGCTCGCGCGACAGGCTTTCGCTTCGGAGGCTTCGCCATCCGCACCCAAGCGCATGATCGCGATCTCGTTTCGCTACGGCATCACCAACGAGACCTGGTTTCCGGACCGGAAGCAGACCGGGACTGATTACCAGCTATCCCCGGGGCTTGCACCGCTGGCTCGCCATCAGCAGCGGATCACGGTGGTCCAGGGCCTCTCCAACAAGTTCTCCAATGAAGGCCACTGGGGCAGCACGTTCTACCTGACGGGCGCCAATCGCCATGCGGTGCCCGGCCTGAATTTCTACAACTCCGTCTCCGCCGATCAGGTCGTGGCGGAGCAGTTTGGCAGGGACACGCGGTTCACGTCGCTCCAGCTGAACAGCAGCGACAACTACGAGAGCGGCCACGGCCCGGGGCTCTCGCTGGCCTGGAACCGGCAGGGCAAGCCGATCGCCGGAATCGACACGCCACTGGCGGTCTTCCAGAAGCTCTTCGGCGACGAGGACGCCCCGCTCGAGGAGCGGTAGCGGGCGCTCGCCGAGCAACGGAGCGTGCTCGACGCCGTGCTCGTCGAGGCCAAGGCGATCGACGGCAAACTCTCCGCCGACGATCGCCGCAAGCTCGACGAGGATTTCCAGTCGATCCGTGAGATCGAGACGCGACTGGCCAAGGATGAGGCCTGGATGACGCGGCCCAAGCCGAGGGCCGACCTCACGCAGCCGCATGGAGGCCTCGCAGAAGCGGGATCTCGAAATGAGCAAGTTGCTCGCGGAGTTCATCGACAAGCTGGCGGCGGTCAAGGAGCCTGACGGCTCGACGCTCCTCGACAACGTGTCGCTCTCCTTCGGGAGCAACATTCGCTCGATCCACGCGCTCGACAACTGCCCCACGATTCTCGCCGGCGGCGGCGCGGGCGTGAAACACGGCCGCCACATCGTGCTGGCGGCCAAACAGACGCCGCTGTGCAACCTCTGGCTCACGCTCATGCAGGGGCTCGGGATCGAGGTCGACGCCCACGGTGATTCAACGGGTACGCTCGGCGAGCTGACGGCGTAACTGTCTCGGGAGACGCTCCTCCCAACTGGATGCACTACCGATGAAGATGCAATCGGTCGCGACCATGCTCGTGCTCGCCGCCGCCATGGCGAGTGCGGATGCTGCGGTCCCCACGGCTCGGATGGAGGCCGGCCATGCGGCGTTCCTCGAGACCAATTGCGGGAAGTGCCACACGGGCGCGGACGCCGACAGCGGCGTGCGGCTCGACGACCTGCCGCTCGAGATCACGACGACCCAGGCGGCCGACCGCTGGCAGAAGGTGATGAACGTGCTCAACTCGGGCGAAATGCCGCCGGAGGATGAGCCGCAGCCGGAGCGGGGGGCGAAGACGGAGTTCCTGGCGGATCTCGCCCAGACGCTCGTGGTGGCCCGCAAGGTGATCGGCGAGCAAGGCACGAGGCAGATCATCCGGCGGCTCAACAAGCGGGAATACAAGAACACGATCCGGGATCTCCTCGGCGTGGAGATCGACGTGACGGAGCTGCCGCAGGACGGCGGGGCCGGCTCGATGGACACGGTGGGCGCGGGGCTCACCATGTCGAGCGACCAGTTCGAGTCGTACCTGGCGCTTGGCCGCAAGGCCGTCGAGGAGGCGATGGCGGCCCAGAAGGGGGCGACGGCCACGCTGCAGACGTACCACCGCGACAGCGAAGCCTTCGTCAACGAGCGGCAGCAGAAGATCATGAAGCAGCAGGAGGAGGCCAACGCCAAGTATGTCGCCTGGACGCAGGCCATCGATGAACTCGCGAAGCTTCCCGAGCACGCCGACGTCGTGGCCGACATCACGAAACGGATGGGCGGCCGGGGGGATTTCAAATCGCAGTACTACCGGGAGTGGGATCGGCTCGTCGGGAAGCCGGCGGTCAAGGACTACGGCTACAACGACGCTTTTGCGATCGACTTCGCCGGGCGTGATGCCGCGCTCAAGTCGCTGCCGACGCTGCGGAACTATTACGAACAGCCGGCCACCGAGACGGGCGTCTATCTCGGCTGCCACATGGTGCACAACACCGAGTCACACAAGATCCCCGATCGCTGGCCCCCCGGGGAATATGTCTACCGCTACCGGATTGCCGCGACCGACGACGCCGAGTGGCACCGGCGGTTCGTGCAGTTCG
This sequence comes from uncultured Candidatus Kuenenia sp., assembly GCA_964477765.1. Lineage (GTDB taxonomy): Bacteria > Planctomycetota > Planctomycetia > Pirellulales > UBA1268 > CACORA01. The sequence goes on along the minus strand of CAYZFV010000057.1, from coordinate 166 downwards.
GCACCAAGGGGGGCGGCCTCGACAACTTCGATCTCATGAGCACCCACGAGGTGACAGGCACGCTCGATCAGCCGCAGATCTTGGAGGTGAAGGTCCGTGTGGGCAGCGGCCCGAACCGGACCTATTCGATCCGCGAGAAGCGGCGGATCAAGCGGGGCACCGACAA
>CAYZFV010000056.1:0-2958 GCA_964477765.1 uncultured Candidatus Kuenenia sp. | reverse complement strand
AGGCCCGCGTGGAAGACGCCCTGCATGCCACCCGCGCGGCCGTGGAGGAAGGCGTCGTGCCCGGCGGTGGTGTGGCGCTCGTCCGCTGCAAAGAGGCGGTGGAAAAGGCCCGCACCCAGGCCAAGGGTGACGAAAAGATCGGCGTCGACATCGTGTTGCATGCTCTCGAAGCCCCGATCCGTCAGATCGCCGACAACGGTGGGCTCGACGGCGCCGTGGTGGCCGACGAGGTGGCCGGCAAGGCGGTCAACGTCGGCTACGACGCCAACAAGGGCGAATATGTCGACATGCTCAAGGCCGGGATCATCGATCCGGTGAAGGTCGTGCGGGTGGCGCTCACCAACGCGGCCAGCATCGCCGGCCTGATGCTCACCACCGAGGCCCTCGTCACCAATCTGGAGAAGGACGAGGCCAAGAAGCCGAAGCCCGAAGGCACCGTGAGGTGATCGACCAGCGCTGCTACTACGAGGTGCTCGGGGTCGAGCGGACGGCCACGTCCGCCCAGATCACCGCCGCCTATCGCAAGCTGGCGATCAGGTTTCACCCCGACAAAAACCCCGGCAACGAAGAGGCGGCCGTCAAGTTCAAGGAGGCGGCGCGAGCCTTCGAGGTGCTCTCCGACGAGCAGATGCGGGTCCGGTATGACCGCTACGGTCATGCCGGCGTGCAGGGGGGCGGGCGACACGAGTTCAACGATATCTCCGACATCTTCGAGGCCTTCGGCGACCTCTTCGGCGGCGGGATGTTTGGCGACACCTTCGGTGGCGGCGGGCGGCGGCGTGGCAGCAGGGCTCGCAAGGGCCGCGACGTGGCCTGTGCCGTCACCCTCTCGCTGGAGGAGGCGGCTCGCGGCACGACCCGCACCGTCGCGTTCAGTCGCCACGAAGCCTGCGCCACCTGCGACGGGAGCGGCGCGAAGAAGGGCACGCAGCCGCAGCCTTGCGACTACTGCGGTGGCCAGGGCCAGGTGATTCAATCGGCGGGTGTCTTTCGCCTGCAGACCACCTGCCCCGCCTGCCGCGGTGCGGGCAGCGTGATTCGCGACAAGTGCCCTGCGTGCGGAGGTGCTGGCCTCACCGAGGAGCATGTCGAGCGGAAGGTGACCATTCCCGCGGGAGTCGACAACGACGTGCGGGTGCGGCTGGCAGGTGAGGGTGAGCCGGGAACTCACGGGGGCCCGCCTGGTGACTGTTACTGCTCGATCGTGATCGAGGAGCATCCCTTTTTGGTCCGCGACGGCCGCGACCTCCACGTGAAGGTGCCCGTGACGTTTTGTCAGGCGGCTCTCGGCGCCACGCTCGACGTGCCGACGCTCGAGGGAGCCAAGCCGATCGAGATCAAGCGGGGCACGCAGCCGGGCGAGGTGATCCGTGTTCGCGGCATGGGGATGCCGGAGATCCGCGGCCGGGGCATCGGCGACCTGCATGTGCATGTGGAGGTGGAGGTGCCGAAGACGCTCTCCGCTCGCGAGGAGGAATTGTTGCGAGAGCTTGCCGCCGAGGAACAAAAGGCGGTGAGTCCGCTGCGGTCGAGTTTTTTCGGACGGCTGGCGGAGTATTTTCAGGGCGGTGAGAAGACCGCCGACGAGGAGACATCATGAGCGACGACCACCAGACCGAGCACGAGCCGCAGCCGGTGGAGCCGGCCGACCAGGCACGGCACGAACCATCAGCAGCGGCACCATCCGTCGAGCAGCGGCTGGCCGAAGCCCAGGAGCGACTGTTGCGCACGCAGGCCGAGTTGGAAAATTATCGGAAGCGGGCCCGCCGCGAGTATGAGGAGGCTCAGCGGTATCGGGAGATCGATCTGCTGCGGGATCTGCTCCCCGTGCTCGACAACGTGTTGCGGGCGATCGAGGCCAGCGAGACCACGAGCGATGTTGAGAGCCTGCGGTCGGGGTTTCGGATGGCGGCTCAGCAGATCGAAAAGCTCCTGGAATCACACGGCTGCACCACTGTGGCCACCGACGGCACGCCCTTCGATCCGACCGTTCACGACGCGATCCTGCAGCAGCCCACGGCGACCGCCGCCCCAGGCACGATCGTCGGCACCGCCAGCCGCGGCTACAAACTTCACGACCGTGTCGTACGGCCGGCGCAGGTGATTGTCGCCGCGGAGTCGTAAAATCCATCACGGAGCTTTCCCTTTCCATGCCCACGTATGATTATGTGTGTGACGGCTGCGGACACGCCTTCGAACTGTTTCAGTCGATGACCGACAGCGTGAAGAAGACCTGTCCGAAGTGCGGCAAGAAGAAACTGCGGCGCCTGATCGGCACGGGGGGCGCGATCGTGTTCAAGGGGTCGGGCTTCTACAAGACCGACTACCGCAGCGATTCCTACAAGAAGGCCGCCGCCGCCGACTCCGGCAAGAAGTCGGAGGGGGGCGGCGACAAGAAGAGCCCCGACAAGAAGCCCGAGAAGAAATCCGACTGACCGACCGGCCGTTTGGTCCCGCCATGCCTCAGTGTCCCGTCTGTGACGCCCCCGTCGATCTGGAGAAGACACCGACGGTGCCCTTCTGCAGCGACCGCTGCCGGCTGATCGATCTCGGCCGCTGGCTCGATGAGTCGTATGCCGTGCCCGAGGTGAAGAAACCCGACCCGGATGTCCCCGACGAGGACTGACCGGGATGCGGCGGCTCCGAAGCGGTTGGCATCCCGCCGGCTCGCGCCGCGCGGCTTGCCGGGGACCGGCTTGGCGTTCCCACAAAAAGCACCGGGCGCCAGCCTGGTGGCCTGCTGCAGTGCCGGCTGAAGCGTCATCCCGTGGGCTTACGCCGGCGGCTTTGTGTGAAGCAAAAAGCACCGGGCGCCAGCCTGGTGGCCTGCGGCGGTGCCGGCTGATGCGTCATCCCGTGGGCTTACGCCGGCGGCTTGGCGTTCCCACAAAAAGCACCGGGCGCCAGCCTGGTGGCCTGCTGCAGTGCCGGCTGAAGCGTCATCCCGTGGGCTTACGC
>CAYZFV010000055.1:0-4441 GCA_964477765.1 uncultured Candidatus Kuenenia sp. | reverse complement strand
GCAACCGCCGTCCTAGAGAAATGATCGTCGCCGATCGGCCGCCGGCCGGTCGGCACAGAACCCGGCTTACAGATCCGCTCCAGTACCCGCCGTCTTACGAGGCCTTCGAGCCGAGGTTTTGCCGCTCCTGCTCGTCGATCAGTTTCATCAGCTTGGAGATGCAGAGCGTATTGATGCTCACCCGCATCTGCTCGGCCTCCACCTTCAGCGTTTCGTGCAACGACCGCGGCATCCGCACCGTCACCACCCGCTGCGTCTCGCGGGCGGCGGGCAGATCCCGCTGTCGGGTCCGCAATTCCTCGAGCATCTCCCGGATCCGGGCATACTCGGGGGTGCATTCGAACTGGATCAGCGCCTCCGGGTCGCTGAACGTACGGCGGACAATGCCCTCCACCCCGAGCACCTCCCGGAAAAAGACCACCCACTCCGGGTCCATGGCGTGGAGCCGCTCCGCCACCTCCAAAACGGCCTGGGCGGCATGGGGGTCGATTCGGCGGGGCAGGGACTTGGTGGGCATGGCTGGGTTCACCCTCGGCGGGTGACTCCTTTCTTGAAGTCGGAGAGCGTCGCTGGCGTTTCGAATGGCGGGCCGAACTCCGGCTCCACACGGCGAACTCTGCCGGGGAGGTCAAGCGCCAGCATGAAGTGCTGTCGCAGCAACGACTTACGGCCGAAAAAAGGGCCTCGACCACCCCCCGGGCAGGAGTGCCTGCAATGCGGGCAGTGGGTGAACTGCCCAAAAAGCAGGCAGTGGCCCGGTTTCGCATGGTGCCAACTGTCTGGGTTGTTTCGGCGGGATTTCGGCGGGTTTTGTAGTCGCGGGGGCGAGGGATTGCCCGTGCCGCATCGCCGGACGTTCGCTTCGGCCCTCCAGGCCTCCGCCCACTCTCTGCCAGCTTCGCTTTCGGCATCCTGCCTGCGCTTGCTGGCAAAGCCGGCTCCCGCGGCACGGGCAATCCCTCGCCGTGTGGCATAGGCTTCAGCCTGCGAATGCGGCCGTTTTCGCAGGCTGAAGCCCACGCCACGGCCTAATCCATCAGGGCTTGGTTGAGATAGGCCGCCACGGTTCCGGTGATGTCCGCTTCTGTGGCTGCTTCCAGGCCACGCCAGCCGGGGACGCCGTTGACCTCGAGTACGACAGCACTGCCATCGGCGGTCGGGATGAGGTCGACTCCCGCGATCTCGGTGCCCACCGCCGCCGCCGCCTGTCGGGCTTGGTCGAGCCAGGCGTCGGGGGGCACGAACGGTTCCGCACGGCCGCCGCGGGTGAGGTTTGTCCGCCACTCGCCGGCAGCCGCACGCCGCCGCATCGCGAAGCTGCGGTCGCCGACGAGCAGAATGCGGACATCCCATCCGGGATGGGGAATGAACTGCTGGATATAGAAAACACCGCCGCACGATGCGGCGACGGCTGGTGATCGGGTGGCCGCCTCGACGTCGGCGGCCGACCCGAGCCGCACGAGCCCCCGGCCGCGGGAGCCGAAGAGGGGCTTGAGCAGACAATCGCCCCCGAGGTGTTCCCAGGCAGCGACCGCGGCGGCCGGGTCTTGTACGACACACGTGGCCGGCACCGGGAGGCCGGCCGCGGCGACATGGCACAACGTGAGATGCTTGTCGATCGCCACTTCAAGAGAACGGGGGCTGTTGATCACCCGGCCGCCCCGGGCCGAGATCCGCCCGAGGAGATTCATCCGAAAGATGACCTCCTGCAGCCACCGCTCCGGCTGGCTGCCGCCAGGCATGCCCCGCACCACGACGAGATCGGCCTCTGCCACAGCTGCGGGCCCGACCGTCTCCCCGGCACCGCCAGCGTCGGAGACTCCCGCGGCAAGGTGCTCCCACGGCACGATGCCCACGGCATGGCCGCGATCGGTGAGTCGCGTGGCCAGCCGAGCGGCATGCCAGCCTGTCGGTTCTCCCAGGATCGCAACGCGACGGCTGCTCACGCGCCCGCTCCGGCGGCTCTTCCGGCGGCTTGCTCAGCCGGGTTCGTAAACGATGCATGCACGATCGTCGGTGCCAAGCTGCCAAACCGGTGGCGGCGGCCCGTCTCGACATTGATGAAGTCGATCATGGCGGGGGCGAAGAGTGCCGGGTCGAGCGCGTAGAAGTCGCGGCCCGCCCGTTCAAACAGATCCATGAAGGGAGCGCCATAGTCAAGCGACGCCTGGCTCACCGCCTGGGGACCGATCGCCAGGAGGCCGGCGTCATCTCCGGTCACCTCGAGGACGACATGGCCGCCGTACAGAATGGCATCGTTGGTGCGGCCGATCGCGACGAGATCTTTGCGGGGCACCGGAGCCAACGGGGCGCGGCCCTCACCGCGTCGGATGCGGCCCAGATCAAACCGCAGATCATGCAGCTTGTGGAGCGCTGTTTCCAGAGAGCGGGCGATCACCTGGAGCGTGCCCGCGGGGCTGGCCGTGCGGGCCACCAAGAGCACGAGCTGTTCCGGGGCGACTCCGGCATCGCGAGCCAGTCGATGGCAGACCTGCTCCGGCGGCAACGAAGAAGCTTCGAGCAGACCCACGGCCACAGGCGACCGCTCGCGGAAACCGATCTCGTCGAAGAGATCCTCCCGGCCGATCGCCGCCCGCACCGGGCCGCTCGCCATGGCGAAGTAGCTGGCGTTGCTCACCTTCCAGCCGGCGTACTGGGCGGCCAGGCAGGCGGCTACGGGCTCGCCGCTGGAAACAGCGACCACCGGCCACGGGCAGTCGGGCCACTCGGTTCCAAAGCTACCCGCGGGCTCGAGTGTTACCGTTCCGCGACCCGCCATCGCCGCCCGCGCCATGACGAGGCCCGCGTCGGCTCCTCCGGGTGCCCGCACACCGCAGTCGACCACCACCACGCCGCCGATCTCGTGAACCGTGGCGCCGGCCTGTGCACCACCGGAGAGAAACGGTGTGACCACGGCCAGGGCGGATTCATTGAGCAGCATGTGAGGCGACCCCCGGCTCCGATAAGTATGATACGCCACATCATGCAATCGAAATCGCGTGGCCACAACGCCCCGCGGTGACGATCGTGAAATCCGCCCGCCGCCCCCCGAAGGCTTCGCCTCACCGTGCCCAGCCTGACCGTCGAAAACTACGTCAAGACGATTTTTCAGATCAGCACCGATCAGGAGGGCAAGCCGGCCAGCACGGGGCAGATCGCCGCATCGCTGGGGGTGTTGCCGGGCACGGTCACGAGCATGCTCAAGACGCTCGATGCGGCGCGGCTGGCGACCCACAAGCCATACGAAGGAGTGTCGCTCACCCGGGCCGGCAGGATGCTCGCCCTGCGGATGATTCGCCGGCATCGGCTGATCGAGCTGTTTTTGCTGCGGACGCTCGAGATGAGCTGGGATGAGGTGCACGACGAGGCCGAGCACATGGAGCATGCCGTGAGCGATCTGCTCATCGACCGCATCGACGCCTTTCTCGGACACCCCGATGTCGATCCGCATGGCGACCCGATTCCCCGCGGTGAGGCGATGACGATGCAGGCCGCCGATGCCGAGACGCGGTCGCTGGCCGATGTGACCGACGGGAGTCGTTTTCGGCTTTCGCGGGTGCTCGACCAGTCGTCTGAGTTTCTCCGCTATCTCACCGACTCTGGCCTGACCTTGGGCACCGTGGGCGAGGTGGAACGGAATCCCGACGGCGCCGGGCTGATGCGGATCCGGCTCGGTCGCCAGTCGCTCTCGCTCACGCTCGATGCCGCCGGGAAGCTCGTCGTCACCGAGGCGTGACGTGGCGCTCCCACACGGCCGACTGGCCGAGGCACTCGTCGATCTCGATCCGGAGCGTGCCGCGAACCGGCTGCCCGTGGGCGGCCAGCGCCTCGAGCAATTGGACGCCGATCCAGCGGGCGATCCATTCGGCCGTGGTGTTGGCCACGGGCAGGAGGACGCATTCGTCGGCAGGAAACACCCAGCGGCGAGCACCGAATCGCACGGTCACCTCGTCCCGCCCCGTCCCGACTGTGGCGGTCGTCACGTCGAGAAACCGATTGTCCGTGGGGAGCAGCATCCGATGGTCGAGCCGGGCCGTGATGGCGGCGAGCTGGTCGCGGAGGAGGATGAAGTCGATCACCATGCCGTGACGATCCGGCTCGCCTTCGACCTCGGCGGCGGCGGTCCAGTTGTGGCCATGCACGGGTTCGCAGAGCGTATCGGTGAGTGTGATGAAATGGCCGGCACAGAAAACGTGCATCGCCTTCCGCATCCGCACGGCATAGTGTTCGGTCATGGGGTGTGGCTCCGGAGAAGAATGTACAGCGCCGCGGCGACAAGATCGGCCGTGGTGCCCGGATTGATCCGCACGGGCGTGCGAAGGGAGTGATCCAACGCGGCCTCGGCTGCCGGGCGACTCGTCGCCTCGCTGGCCAGCACTGCCGCGGCCCGGGCCGACACGTCGGCGGCCACGGCGTCGCCGTGCCGGCGGCGGATCAGCGA
>CAYZFV010000054.1:0-5037 GCA_964477765.1 uncultured Candidatus Kuenenia sp. | reverse complement strand
TCTGGGCGAGGGCCGCGAAGGCGCCATACACCATCGACACCACCCCCAGCCCGCAGACGAGCCAAGCCAGCGAGAGCCCGGCCCCCGGGCAGATCGGGTAGCAGATGCGGATGATGCCGTAGCCGCCGAGTTTCAGGAGCACGCCCGCGAGGATCATCGAGATCGGCGTCGGCGCCTCGACATGGGCATCGGGCAGCCAGGTGTGCACCGGCACCACCGGCACCTTGATGACAAACCCGATCAAGAGCAGGAGGAAGGCCCACGTTTCGAGGCTCATGCCCCAGACCATCGACGTCGAAAATGGTGAATTGGGCAGTTGGCCCACCTCGGCCAGCGCCAGCAGATTGAAGGTGTGCACCGGATCGGCCGACGTCTTGATCGCCTGCACGGCCCCGGCCTGCGCCGCCGCGTCGAGCGCGGGGCTCACCACGTGCGCCGCCGTCAGCTGCTCCGGGGAGAGCAGCCGCAGGTCGCTCGAGAAATAGAGCATCAGGATGGCGATCAGCATCAACACGCTGCCCAGCAGCGTGTAGAGGAAAAACTTGATGGCGGCGTATTCCCGCCGCGGCCCGCCCCAGATGCCGATCAGAAAATACATCGGCAGGAGCATCACCTCCCAGAACACGTAGAAGAGGAAAAAGTCGAGCGAGACGAACACGCCCAGCATGCCGGTCACGAGGAGCAAAAAGAGCACGTGATACGCCTTCACGTGCTTGGTGATCGGCCAACTGGCGGCCGCCGCCAGCATCGAGAGGAAGGTCGTCAGCACCACCAGCGGCAGGCTGATCCCGTCGACACCGAGCAGGTATTCGATGCCAAACGACTTGATCCAGGGCAGCTTCACCACGCTCTGCATCTCGGGCTGCCCGATCTGAAACTGAGCCGGCCCCGTCGCGCCGAAGAGCTGCGGCACCGCCAGCCACAGCGACAACACGAACACCACGGCGAGCGTGCCGAGCGTGATCCACCGGATCAGCTCTTCGCGGGCCTTGGGGATGATCGGCAGCGAGAGGAAGGCCGCCACGGCCGCCGGCAGAAAGACGATCAGCGACAGCGGCCAGAGGGCGGGTTGGACGAGTGACGCGGAGGGGGGCATGGCAGAAATCCGAGGGTTCGAGCGACGTGAAGGGAGGGTGTGGGGTTATCCGGCCAGCGACGTCCGAAATACGAGGCTGGCCAGCACGAAGAGGGCGACGGTGCCGACAACGATAAACATGACGTATTGCCGGAGGCGGCCGGTCTGCAGCTGCTTGAGCCACAGGCCGGAATTCCAGGTGGCGGTGGCGGTGGCATTCACGAGACCGTCGACGAGGTTTTTGTCGATCCAGGCGTCGATCCCGGCCAACTGACGGGCGGCCCAGGCCACGCCATCGATGATCCGGTCGATCACAGTGCGGTCGAAGCCGGATGCCAGCCGGGCGATCCCGAGCGTCGGCACCACAAAGAGGGCGTGATAGAGTTCGTCGACATACCAGCGATTCGCCAGAAACGTATACGCCGGCTTGAGCATGCCCGCCACGAGCGGGGGGGAAACGAGCTTCCAGAGATACATGACCGCGGCCAGCAAGACGCCGGCCAACGCCGTCGAGAAGGCTGTCATCGTGGCCGTGGCGTGAATCGCTCCGACATGGCTCTCATGCTCGGCCGGATAGACGAGACTGCCGAACACGAAGCCGCCGGTGCTTGTCGCTTCGGTGCCGACAGGCCGCGCCTGCTCCAGCAGATTGGCCAGCCCGAAGCCCCCCGGCAGCGTCCAGCCGGCCACCACCGCCAGCACCGCCAACGCGACCAGCGGCCACACCATGACCGGCGGCGATTCATGCACATGCTCGGCAACATGGTGGTCTCGCGGCTCGCCGGCAAACGTCATGAACCACAGCCGAAACATGTAGAACGATGTCAGGAACGCCCCCCCGGCGACCGCCAGAAAGAGGATCGAATGCGCGGGATTGGCCCGCGAGAAGGAGAGCGCCTGGGCGAGGATCGCGTCCTTCGAGTAATAGCCCGACAGGCCGATCACAAACGGGATGCCGGCCCCGATGATCGCCTGGCAGCCGACGAGCATCGTGCCGGCCGTCCACGGCATGGTCTTGGCGAGCCCACCCATCTTCCGCATGTCGTTGGTATGACAGGCGTGGATCACCGATCCCGAACAGAGAAAGAGCAGGCTCTTGAAGAAGGCGTGGGTCACGAGGTGGAACAGGCCGGCCGCCCAGCCTCCCACGCCGAGGGCCAGCATCATGTAGCCGAGTTGACTCACGGTGGAGTAGGCCAGCACCCGCTTGATGTCGTTGGCTACCAACGCGATCGTGGCGGCCACGAACAGCGTGATCCCGCCGATGTAGGCGATCACCAGGAGCACGTCGGGGGTGAGCACCGGATAAAACCGGCCCACGAGATAGACGCCCGCCGCCACCATCGTGGCCGAGTGCACGAGCGCCGAGACGGGGGTCGGCCCCTCCATCGCATCGGGCAGCCAGACAAAGAGCGGCACCTGGGCACTCTTGCCGACGCACCCACAAAAAATCCCGAGGCCGGCGATGAACAGCAGCCAGCGGCCGAAGCCCTTGCTCCGCCAGCTCTCGATCTCGTTCGTCACGGCGGCCGCGGCCGCATCTGGACGGCCCGCGTTGGCGGCCGTGATGCGGGCCACCTCATCGGCCGCGGCAAACTTCACCATCCCGTCGGGCACCTGGAGGGCATGGCCCGTGGCGGCGGGCCGCACGAGGCTGAAAAGCCCGGGCCGCTCGACCGAGGAGCCGTCGGGCGCGGTGGCCGTGGAGTCCGCAAACGTCAACGTGCCGAGCGCCCCCCACAGGGCCATCAGCCCGATGAGCATCCCGAAGTCACCGACACGATTGACGATAAACGCCTTGTTGGCGGCGGTCGAGGCACTCTGCCGTTCGTAATAGAAGCCGATCAGGAACCACGAGCAGATGCCCACCAGCTCCCAAAAGATAAACACCATCGCCACATTGCCGGCGATCACGATCCCGAGCATCGAGAAGCAAAACAGTGACAAGGCCTGAAAAAAACGGGGAAACCGTCCCGGCCTGTGGAGATGGGCGCCCGACCGCAGCGTCACCTCATGGTCGATCACGTCGTGGAGTTCGTCATGCATGTAGCCCGAGGCATAGATGTGGATGCAGGTGGCGATGAACGTGACCACCACAAACATCAGCACCGTGAGGGCGTCGATGTACCAGCCGATGGAAAGCCTGAGGTCGCCCCCTTCGTAGAGCGTGTACCAATCCCCCGCCAACGCCGCCACGGGAGCGTGGGCACCATGGCCATGATCGCCGTGCCCGCCATGGTCGTCATGGCCGTGGCCTGAATCGGCATGAGCCTCAGCCGGCTCGGCGGCGAAGAGCGTGCCCGCCGAACTCGCCACTGCATGCTCCCCGTGGCCGCCATGATCGACAGCCACCACCGGATGGGCGGCAAACCATTGGCCGGCGGCCACCAGCGAGAGCACCAACGACGTGGCGATGGCGGCCGTCGCCACCCAGGCGGCATTCTTGCCGTGGTGGCCCATCTTCGGACCGAAGAAGAGGATCGCCACGAACGACGCCAACGGCGTCAGCCATGCGAGACCCAGCAGAGTCGGAATAGTTGAGTGATCCATGATGCAGGCTGGCGCGGAAACGATCACCCCTTGAGGTCATCGGCCCGGGCGATATCGACCGTGGCATGGTTGTTGTAGAAGTTGAGCGGGATCGCCAACGCCGCCGCCGCCTCGGCCGCCGCCAGCAAGATGACGAACAGGGCGATCACCTGGCCGTCGAGACCGAGCGACCGCGCCCCGTCGCCCTGCAGCCACGGTGACGCGAAGGCGACGAAGTTGACATTGGCCCCGTTGAGCACGAGTTCGATGCCCATCAGGACGCCGAGGGCATTCCGCTTGGTGGCCATGCAGGCGACCCCAGCCGTGAACAGGATCGCCCCCACGACGAGATAGTGGGCCACGCTCACGGGCTCGTTGAGGAGGACGGCGAAACAGGGCTGCAGCAGGATGCCCGTCATGCACCACCTCCGGTCAACACCGACGACCCACGCCGCCCCGGCTCACGACCGATCGCCGCATGCTCGGCGACCGAGGCCGGCGGTTCGACCGACGCCGCCACCTCGATCGGCCGCGGCGTCTTCCGCCGCTTCGCCCGCGCCAGATAGGCCGCCCCCACGAGCACCACGAGCAGGTGCACCGATACGATCTCGAAGGGGAGCAGATAGCCGGAGCGAACGGCGTCGGCAGGAGCCCCCGCGGGCGGTTCGTCGACCCGCAGCCCGACCAACGCCATGCCCAGCGGCGTGGCGGCCGGCTGATCAACCACGCCGGAGGCCGGCCGACGCCACGATTCGATCGAGAAGGCGGCCTGCAGCAGCACGGCCAGCAGGGCCACCGCGGCGACGCCGGCCAGCACCTTGTCGCCGGTCGACGATCGCAGCGACACAAACGGCGACTGGGCCGTGAGCATCACCCCGAACACGAGCAGCACGAGCGTGCCACCGACGTAGATCATCAACTGCATCGCGCCGACGAATTCGGCGCCGGCCAGAAAAAACAACCCGGCGGTGGCGCCGAGTGACAGGATCAGATAGAGGGCCATTCGCACGACGTTGTCGGTGGCGGCCACGGCCACGGCAAACCCACACGCCAGCGCCGCAAAGAGAAGAAAAAAAAGCGTATGCCAGTTGATCGCCGCCAGCATCACGGCGGCTGGCAGACCGCAGGCCAGGGCTCCGATACTCGGCATCATCGGTTGCCTCCCGCCGCGGCGACCTCGGCAGCCGGATTGACCAGTGCAGCGGCCGGACCGTGGGCCGATTCCTGAAGCCAGCCTTCACGCACCCCGGCGGTCGGCCGCGAGAGCCCGGCCACGAGCCCACCCGGCAGGGCCAGTTGCCAAAGCATCGCCCCGGCAAACATCGCCGCGGCAATCGGTGTGCAGTATTTCAGACAGGTGGTCATCACCTGATCGATCCGCAGCCGCGGCAACGTCCAGCGGATCCACATCATGATCAACACCCCGAGCGTGG
>CAYZFV010000053.1:0-5437 GCA_964477765.1 uncultured Candidatus Kuenenia sp. | reverse complement strand
GCAGGCCATGATGCCGATCGGCTTGGCCAGGCTGGAAAGCCACGCTTCGAGTTCAGCCTGCAGCTGCGTCCAGTGGGTCGCGTCATGTTCCGCGATGAGCGACCCGCATGAGCGGCCGGCCGCGGCGAGGCGGCGGGTGAAGGCGTTGCATCGCGCCTCCGACCAGACCGTGGCCGGCGCGGGGGGCAGGCCGTAGAAGCCGAAGTGTTCGAGGCCCCGTTCGAGCAGATGCTCGGCCGCGAGGCAGGCGATCTTGTCGTTGTCCGTGTCGACGTAGGGGATCCCGCTGCTGGGATCAAAGCCGCCGCCACCACCACCGACAGCCACCACCGGCAGGCCGGCTGCCATCACGGCCCGCGCGACGCTCTCGTCATCAAACGACGCGATGATTCCATGGCCCGGCCAGTCGTTGAAGTCGGGCAGCCTCCGCGGCTGTTCTTCTTCGACGTAGAGCCGCCACGTGCCCTGTTCACGGGCATATTGGGCCACGCCCATGGCAATGGCTCGGTCATACGGCAGCGATGGATCAACGACGACGGCGATGAGCTTGTCGTGAGGCTCCGGAGCGGGAGCATCGTGCTGGTGCGGTCGTTTGGAGCGTGCCATTGGCAGTATTGTGCCGCTTTCGGAGCAGCGGCGCAAAGCGGGAGCTGGCTTGAAGATTGCCCGACCGGCTGTGGTGAGCGGCAAACGAGATTGAGCGACTGCTGGAAATCGAAAGCACTGCCCGACGGATTGAAAGAGTAGGTTTTCCAACGTGGCCCAGGAGCTGGCAGACAGCGAGTACGATGAAGCGGTGGTAAGGGGTGATGTCCGTCATCCCGTCAGTCGTCACCAAACGAAACGGATCCGCCATGGTTCAGCCCGACACCCAGAAGCCCCCAGTCTCCCGTCGCACGTTTACGGCCGCGACGGCCGCCTCGCTTTCTGCGGCGATGGTGCATTCGTCCCGCGCGGCGGCCGACGAACCGCGGGAACTGCGGCTGGGCATCATCGGCTGCGGCGGCCGTGGCACCGCCGCGATCGGCAACTCGCTCTCCATCAATTCGGGTGTGAGGCTCGTGGCGGTGGCCGACCTCTATGGCCGCAATTGCGAGAAGGCCTGGAAGGCGATGCGGCAGGCCCATCCTGAGCAGGTGGCCGCCACCGACACCAGCCACGAAGGGCTCGACGGCTACAAGCGGATTCTCGACGACCCCGATGTGGACGTCGTTCATGTCACCTCGACCCCCGGCTTTCACCCCCTGCATGTGCGGGCGGCGATCGCGGCGGGCAAGCACGTGTTCGTGGAGAAGCCGGCCTGTGTCGATCCGGCCGGCTATCGGCTGTGTCTCGAGGCCCACGACGAGGCGGTGGCCAAAGGGCTGGCGATCGTGGGAGGCACGCAGTATCGCCGGCAGGTGAACTACATCGGCGCGGTCGAGCAGATTCGGCATGGGGCGATCGGCGACGTGATCGGCGCCCAAGCCCGCTACTGCGGGGGCGGCATCTGGTATCGACCGCGAGCGGAAAGCATGAGCGACGCCGAATACCAGATGCACAACTGGTATCACTTCGTCTGGCTCTCGGGCGACCAGCTCGTCGAGCAGGGCGTCCACAACCTCGACGTGATCAACTGGGTGATGGGCGAGAATCCAATCTCGGCCTACGGCTCGGGCGGGCGGTTTGCCCGGCCCGACGACAGCGAACTCTGGGACACGTTTGGTGTCGACTACGAGTATCCCGGCGGCCGGTTCGTGTCGTTCCAGTCGCGGCACCTGCCAAACACGCTGTCGGACGTGGGCAATGTGATCCAAGGTTCGCAGGGCAGCTGCGTCATCGGGAGTGGCAACGCCGGCTCGCGGATCGTGGATCGCTCCGGGAAGGTCGTGTGGGAGATGAAGGGCAGCATCGCCGATGCCTACAAGCAGGAGCACAAGGATCTGATCGACTCGATCCGGGCAGGCACGCCGATCGTCGAACTGCGGCAGATGGCCGACAGCTCGCTCGTGGGCGTGCTGGGCCGCCTCGCCGCCTACACCGGCCAGAAGGTCACGTGGAAGTTTGTCGCCGAGGAGTCGCAGCTCGACCTCTTCCCCAAGGACCTCGCCTGGCAGTCGTCGCTGCCGAGCCCCGGCTTCGCCGTGCCGGGGAAGACCAAACTCACGTAGGGAGCCTTGATTTCACGGAAAGCGGGAAGCCCGTTTGAAAAACAGTTTGGTATCAAAAACGTGTTTCCCGCGGCGATTGATGGTATGATGTTTCGCCATGAGGCGGCATTTCGATGCTTATCTTCGGGCGTGGCGACAGCGGGCGGATCGGAAACCGCTCGTGGTGAAGGGGGCTCGGCAGACGGGCAAAACCTTTGTTCTCACGCAGTTTGGCGCCGCAGAGTATGCGGCGGTGCATGCCCTCAACTTCGAGGCCGACCCGCGGCTGGCGACGATCTTCGAGGGCACGCTGGACCCCGTTCGACTGCTCCGCGATCTGGCACTGCTGGGGAAGTTTGATCCGGAAGGGGCCCTTGCCGGCACAGCCCTCATTTTTTTTGACGAGATTCAGGCCTGCCCGCGGGCACTCACGAGCCTGAAGTATTTCGCGGAGCAACTCCCGGCGGCGCATGTCGTCGCGGCCGGGTCGCTGCTCGGCGTCGAACTGTCGCGGGCCGCGTCGTTCCCGGTCGGGAAGGTGCAACTCCACACGCTCCACCCACTCGATTTCTTCGAGTTTCTCGATGCCACCGGCCGTGAAGCCTATCGCGTGCGACTCGAGGAACTCTCGGCGATCGAGCCGCTGCCGGCCGGCATGCACGCGGAACTGATCGCCGCCCTGCGTGAGTATCTCGTCGTGGGAGGCATGCCCGAAGCCGTGGCGGCGTTTGGTGACAGCCATGACTTTCACCGCGTGCGGACGATCCAGCAGGACATCGTGGCCGCCTACCGGCTCGACTTCGCCAAGCACGCGCCACCGGCGCTCGTGCCCCGGCTGGCGATGCTGTGGGATGCGCTTCCAGGACAATTGGCCCGCGAGAATCGGAGATTTCTCTTCTCGGCCGTCCAGCAAGGAGCACGAGCGCGCGACTATGAAGACGCCTTGCTCTGGCTCGAGCAAGCGGGGCTCGTGCATCGATCATTCGCCGTCGCGACCCCGAAGCTCCCCCTTTCCGGATATTGCAACCGGCGGCTCTTCAAATTGTTCGCGCTCGATGTGGGTTTGCTGGGCGCGGTGGCGAACCTGGCCATGGATGTCGTGGTCCGGGGCAACGCGGTCTTCGAGGAGTTCAAGGGAGCGCTCGCCGAGCAATTTGTGGCGCAGCAACTCATGGCCGCTGAAACCACCGGGGACCCGCGGCCGCTGTTTTATTGGCGGAATGAAAAAACCGGTACCGAAGTCGATTTTCTGATCGAGCGTGAGGCGATCGTGCCCCTGGAAGTGAAGTCGGGCGTGAATGCCCGGAGCAAGAGCCTGATGAGCTACGCCCGACAATTCTCGCCGCCGCAGGTCGCCCGGGCGAGCCTTCTCAACCTGAAGGCCGATGGCGACACGGTCAACATCCCGCTCTATCTCCTGCCCGCGTTGTCGCGGCTGCTGAAACGAGTTGCGTGAGCTGCGGGCGCGGACGCGAACACAGTGAAAGAGTCTTTCCAGGTTCAGTGCGGCACGCTTCTCAGCGGGTCGTGTCGCGGTCGTTCGTTGAACGATCGCGAGGCAGTCGCCGCGGCCATGAGCGGTGCGACATTCAGTCGATCGGATTGACGAGTCGCTCGAATCCGGCGGTCCGAAAATCCCCGACGTTGCGGGTGTAGAACTCGGTGACCCCATTGCTCCGCAACGTGACGGCGAGCACGAGATCGTATGTCCGCCGCCGCGGAAATGCGGGGGCCGACAGTCCGGCGTGGATCTTCGGCCACCCGCGGAGCTGATGGCAGCAGAATGAAAACCCCGCCTCATCACGGAGAAAGGCCACCCGGCGGGCCGCCTCGACCGCCGACAAAGGCTTGGCGAAGACGCCCGGATGCCGTAGGCCCACATACATCTCGAAGAGCACCTGATCGGCAAGTATCCATTCGGCGGGCGATCGCAGGGCGTCATTCACAAGCCTGATGGCCGCCTCATGCTCGCGACAATCCTCGTCGGCCGCATACAAGAGGATATTGGTGTCGAGGCTCTTCATCTCACCGCTTCCGCCGTCGATAGCCACGACCCGCGTCGGGGCTGAAATCGGCTATGCTCTCGGCGGTCAGGACGAACCTTCTTGGGAGTCATTCTCGTGCGTGTATCGGCTTGCCTCGCGGCACTCGTTTGTGGTTTCCTCGCGTTCGGCCCGGGGCTGGCGGCTGCTGCCGAGCCGCCGGCGGGCTTCACGCCGCTCTTCAATAGCGCCGATCTCGCCGGCTGGCGCGGCCGGCCGCACTTCGATCCGGTGAAGGAGGCGGAGGGCACGCCCGAGGAGCGAGTCACACGACAGGCCGGATGGGATGCCGACATGGCCGCCCATTGGAAGGTGGAAGACGGAGTGATCGTGAACGACGGCCACGGCGTGTTTCTCACGACCGACCGCGACTACGCCGATTTTGAATTGCAGCTGGACTGGATGTTTCCCCAGCCGTGCGGTGATAGCGGCGTCTATCTCCGTGCCAACCCACAGGTGCAGCTCTGGGACCCGGCCTGTGAACGCGACTTCAAGCATGGCTGCCAGAAAGGGTCGGGCGGGCTTTGGAACAACCCGGCCGGCTCGGCAGGCAAGGAGCCGCTCGTAAAGGCCGACCGGCCGATCGGCCAGTGGAACACGACCCGCATCCGCATGCAGGGCGACCGCGTGACGGTGGTGCTCAACGATCAGCTCGTGGTCGACAACAGCCCGCTCACCAACTACTTCACGAAGGGCAAGACTCCCCTGCCCCACCGCGGCCCGATCCAGATCCAGACCCACGGCGCGCCGATGCATGTGCGGAACGTGTCGATCCGGGAACTGGGCACGCTCGATGGCTCCGGCCCCGACTGGCGCGGCCTCGGGGAAGAGGACTTCGAAAACGTCAATTGCGCCGCCGACACATGGACCTGGACCAACGGCCTCGCGCACTGCACCGGGAAGCCGGTGGGCGTGATCCGCACGAAGCGGCCGCTGACGAATTTTGAGATGGCGGCGGAGTGGCGGCATCTCTCCAAGGGGGGCAATTCGGGGATCTTTCTTTGGGCACCGCCGGCGGCCTTTGAGAACCGTTCCCCCGGGAAGCTGCCTTCCGGCGGCATCGAGGTGCAGATCCTCGATCATGGCTACACCGAGCAATATGAGCAGAAGACCGGCAAAAAGGCCGACTGGTTTCGCACCGACGGCGATGTGTTTCCGGTGGGGTTATCGAGCATGCGGCCGTTTCCGCCGGTGGCGCCCGACGGCAGGCGAAGCTTTCCATCGGCGCGGCATTCCCGGGGCACCCCGGAATGGAATCACTATTAC
>CAYZFV010000052.1:0-7972 GCA_964477765.1 uncultured Candidatus Kuenenia sp. | reverse complement strand
CGGCGACCCCGATCTGCCTCGCCGATCGCGAGGCCACGGCCGCCGCCACGAGGATTATGAGGCCGCTGATCCCGACGGTGCTGAAGAGGTCGGCGATCTGGATGAGCGTGGTCCAGCGCCACTGCGTGTGGCCCGGGCTGGCGAAGGTGAACCCGCCGAGCAGGCTGCTCCGCACCTGTTCGCAGGCCATCCAGGCCAGCGGTGCCGCCGCCACGAGCGGCCAGCCGAGGCGATGCACCAGCGTGCGGGCCACCCACACGAAGAGCGGCAGATAGCAGGCGAGATAGGCCGAGAGCGCCACCCAGCCCAGCGAGGTGGCCGGGTGGGGAAGCCGCAGCCAATGGATCGCGAGCAGCCAATGAACAAAGCCCGCCCCCCAGAGCACCCGCCAGGGATGGGCCGCCATGAGCCGCGGCCACCGCACGATCGCCAGCCAGGGCAGCGGGGCCAGCCAGGCCGCCCACCAGAGGTCGGCCGGCGGCTGCACGAGAAACATCGTCACCGCGCCGAGCACCGCCGCGATCCAGAGTCGCCGGCGGTCGACCGTGGCCCCGCGATGCTCGAGATCGCCTTCGCTCATACGCCCTCCGCGGGCTCGATCTCGGCGAGCACGGTGCCGGGGCCGACGATGTCGTCTTCGTCGACAAGCTGTCGCACGAGCCGGCCGGCCAGAGGAGCTTCAAGATCGATCGTCGCCCCCCCCGCCAGGAGTTCCACGACGCGATCCCCGGCCAACACGGTGGCCCCGCGAGGCACGAGCCACAGCGACACTTTCACCGGCCCCTCCGGCGTGAGGTCGGGCACCACGAGTGGCACCCGGCCGCCCTGGCCCGCGTCACCTCCGGGAATCGGCTGTGTCTCCATCGGTCAACGCTGATCCCGCAGCCAGGCCAGCATCACGCGGCCGACTGCTGCGAGCGACTCGGCCGAACAGTTGGCCGGCGTGTCGGCCGTGGTGTGCCAGGCCGGATAATCGAAGTCGATCACGTCGCAGGTGGGGATCTTGGCGATCATCCGCAGCGGCACATGATCGTCATGCACGGTGTATTTCGGACGCGGCACAAACTCCCGCACACCCAGCCGGGCCGCCACGCCCCACAGCTCCGCCACCACCGGCTGCGTGTCGGGCCACATCACGCTCTGCTGTTCCTGCCAGACTTGCAGATCCTTGTCGGCCACCATGTCGAGGATCACGCCGGCCCGATAGCGGTGGAGCCGCGGGTTGTCGCGGCGGTCCGCCACGTAGCGACGGGCGAAATAGGTCGAGCCGAGACAGTAGGGATCGCGGCTGCCCACCACATACTCCTCGGCATCGAAGCAGACGAAATCGACCCCCGCCGGTCCGGGCAACACCGGCATGAAGCGGGCGAGCTCCATCAGCACGGCCACGCCGCTCGCCCCGTCGTTCGCGCCGAGAAACGTGCCCTGGGGACCGACGGGATCACGGTCGGGAAAGGGCCGCGTGTCGTAGTGCACACCGATCAGGATCCGCTCCTTCCGATCGGGGTGCCATTCGATGATCAGGTTTTCCATATGCACGGGCTTCCCCGTGCGGCGATCTTCGGTCTTGAAGGCCTGCCCCGACACACGGCCACCGGCGGCGCGGAAGTGCGTGACCAGGAGCGCCCGCTGGGCGGCCATGCCGGGCGACCCGCTGATCCGGGGCCCGAGTTCGCAGATCCGCTCCAGATGGGCCATCGCCTGCGGCCCGGAAAATTCGGCGGCCGGTGCGGCAGCCAGCGGAGCGATTTCTTCGGCATCGCCGCGAGCGCACGCCGCGAGGCAGATCGCCACCGCGACCACACCCGCACACCCTGATGAACATGAATTCACAGCCGGCACCCTCTCTCCCACCGAGAATACCGGAAAGAGGAGGCGACGCCGACGCCGGTTTCACCGCAGAAACAAGGCCGCTATTCGATGCTCACCACCTCGCCGACGTTGCGTGAGGCGAGGCCCAAGACGACTGGCTTTTCGGTCATCTGATTCAGGAAATGCACCGAGCCATCACACATCAGAATATTCACCCCGCCGGCGTGATCGGAAAACATGGGGATATTCGGGCCCTCAAGCCAGACATTGTCAGGGTCATCCGGATTAATCAATGCCGGTCCAGCATCGTCATGGCCGAGGTTATTTGCGTTCAGACCGCTGGCCCAAACACCACGCGGACTGGTTCCATCAAGACCGATGCCAGATGCCTCAAAGACGACAATGGTCTTTGAAAGCCCATCTGTGATCTCGCGAAACTCGATCCCCCGATCAATCGATTTGGGCTCATCAAATCCCACTGAACTGTAGGTCAGTAGTACTCCGTTCTCATATCCATACTGATTACCGTCTGGCTTGCGAAACTGGGGTTCATTTGGATTCACTCCCGCATTCCCAGAGTAGTCAATGCAGGCCATGCCTTCATGTTCGCCCACCTGGACGATTCGACCGTTTGAACGTGACGCATGTTGCCGACCGACGCTCGGACAAAGATATGCCGATATTTTTGTCGTTACGGCATTCCGGTTGACCGCCTCCGTGATATCTTCGGTCAAATACAGCCGAGAATCAGTGGGCACATCAGGATCTGCCACCCGATCAAGGGTGCAGGATGTCTCCGCCTGCTCCAGAAAATCGAGAAAAAAACCGGACCACGACATCGTGTCGATTCCAGACGCGAACTTCACTCTTCCCGGCGGAAATCGCTCCTTGTAGGCCGTCGAAAAATTGTGCATCCCCAAGCCGATCTGCTTGAGGTTGTTCTGACAGCTCATTCGCCGTGCCGATTCACGAGCCGCCTGCACGGCCGGCAGGAGGAGGCCGACAAGCACGCCGATGATGGCGACCACAACCAAGAGCTCTACGATCGTGAAACCGTGAACGATCCGCTGGTTCGCACCAAACTGTCCCCGATCCATCGATGCTCCTTTCGGAATTGAAGTCTGCTGGCAGGGCCGCATAGAACACCCGCATTTTGCCTTTCGACGCTCACATCAAAAAATTTCCCTCGCGTGAGCGACTTGCGAGAAAACAATGAGCGTCGAAGAGCGTCGTGGGCCTGGACCCTCGCCCCGATGCTGATCGCTGGTGTCGGGGCATCTCCCGCCCGGGCCGGTGGCGGCCCCGAAAACGTGTTCCTCGTGGTCAACGCGTCAAGCGCTGCCAGCCTCACCGTCGCCAATGCGTTCATCGCCCTCCGCGACGTGCCGCCGATCAACGTCGTTGCCATCGCCTGGGATGGGCCGGACGACGCCGTGTCGAGCAGCGTGTTTCGGGAGCAGATCCTGAGCCCCGTGCTCGCGGCGATCGACGCCCGGGGGCTCGCGCCGCAGATCGACTGCGTCGCCTACTCCTGCGGCTTCCCCTGGCGGATCGATTTTCGTGACGACCTGCCCGGGCCACTCGCCGCCCGCGACAAGTATCCGGCCGGCTCGCTCACCGGCATGACATTTCTCTTCTCCGCCACGCTCGAGCCGCCGGTTGGCAGCGTGCCGCGCTGGCTGTCACGGCACGCCAACCGCTACGCCCCGCCGCTCCCACCCGACGGCAGCCCACCAACGACCCGCGGGTTTCGCGCGGCCACCGGCTGGGGGCCGGATGGTGAGCCCGCCGAAGCAGGCGGCAGCCATCATGTGCTTGCCGTGATGCTCGGCGTGACCGCAGGCCGGGGCAACTCCGTCGCTGAAATCTGCAACAGCCTCGCCGCATCGACCGCAGCCGATGGCAGGCGGCCGGCCGGCACGATCTACCTGGTGCGGAATGGCGATGTCCGCTCGACCACCCGCAGCGCCGGCTTCGAATCGGCCGCCGCCGCGATCCGCGAGGCCGGCGCACCCGCCGAGATCATCACAGGGATCTTGCCGCAGCAGAAACCCGATGTTGCCGGGCTCACGACGGGTACCGCCGACTTCGACTGGGCTGCCAGCGGCAGCCGGCTCCTGCCGGGGGCGATCTGCGACAACCTCACCAGCTTTGGTGGCGTGTTCACCCCCGGGGCCGGCCAGACACCGCTCGCCGAATTCATCCGGGCCGGTGCCGCCGGCGCGAGCGGCACGGTGATCGAGCCCTACGCCCTGGCCGAAAAATTTCCCACGCCGTCGCTGCATGTCCACTACACCCGCGGAGCCTGCCTCGCCGAGGCGTTCTATCGCTCGGTGCAGTCGCCCTACCAGCTGCTCGTGGTCGGCGACCCGCTCTGCCAGCCGTGGGCCCGGGTTCCTGCGGTCGATGTGGCCATCACGGCCGACCCGCGGTCAAACAAGCCACTCGACGTGGCAACGCCCCTCTCGGGCACCGTCTCGCTCCTGCCCCGCGGCACCCCAGCCGGCTCCGCTCCGATCGGCCGCTACGAGTTGTTTGTCGACGGCGTCCGTCTGGCCACCGGCTGCGACGGCGACCCGCTTCCGCTCGACACGAGTCGGCTGAGCGACGGTTACCACGAGCTGCGGGTCGTGGCGATCGAATCGTCACCGCTCGAGACCCAGGGCCGCTGGGTGCGGGGTGTGAAGGTTGCCAACCATGGCCATCAGCTCAGCCTTTCAACCGCGGCGCGCGGAGTGACCACCGCCGACACGGTCGCCCTGCACATCACCGGTAGCGAAGCCGATGCCGTGACGGTCTTCACCGCCGGCCGGGTACTCGAGCGACTCGCTCCCAACGGTCCTACGGTGGCAACCGACATCGACATCCCGGCGGCCGCTCTGGGCTCCGGCGCAGTCACGCTCCACGCCACCGCATTTCTCGATGGCGTCGCCATCGCCAACGCGACGCCGGTGACGGTGCATGTGACAGATCAGCCACCCGCACCGATCAACGCCCCATCTCCTCCGCCTGAGGCAGGTGGCCCGTCTCGTTGAACGACACGAGCGTGGGGCCAGGCCACTCGACACGGGTCACCGAACAGTTGGCCAGGGCCGGGAGCTTCGTAAAGGGTCGCTCGGCAGCGGCGGCCAGAAGCGGGTGTGTACGACCCACCAGGCTGCCGAGCGCCGCGGTGAGGATGCCACCGTGGGCGACCACGATCATGCGGCCGACCCTGCGGGCGGCGAGCGACTCGAGGGCTTCGCGGCCGCGAGCCGCCAGTTGTGCCCGCGACTCGCCTCCCGGAATCGCGAAGTCGATGTCACCGCTCCGCCAGCGGGCCACGGCCTCGGGAAACCGTTCTTCGAGATCGGCCCAGAGGTGGCCCTGAAAAATTCCGGCATGCAGCTCCCGCAGCCGCTCGTCGAGCTTGAGCGGCAGGCCGAGGGCCGCGGCGATCCGGGTCGCGGTCTCGCGAGCCCGCACCAGCGGACTCGACCACACTTCCTCGATCGGCGGCGTACTCCCGCCAAACTCCATCCGGCTCCAGGCGGCCACGGCGGCCGCCTGTGCCGCGCCACGCGGCGAGAGGGCGACATCTTCCTGCCCCTGCACACGTCCCTCGAGATTGGAGACGCTTTCGCCGTGGCGTATGAGGATCTGCAGCATGCTGCTTGAGTCTACCGCGACACGGCGGCCGCCGGTGTCGCTGCCATGCCGGGCACCGGCTGCGGCGCGTCGCCGAGATGCGTGCGGGAGAGATGCTCGACAAAGCCCTGGCTGGCATTTTGTAACACAAACACCTCGCTGGCCGCCTGCGAGGCCCCGTGCGGTCGAACGATGCAGATCACTTCTGCGTTGCCCTCGTGCTGCCGCACATGATCGAGCAGCGCCTGCTCGCCGGAGGAGAGCGACTGCCCGGCCCCAGCGGCGGCCGCCCGGGCCGGTGGCTCGTGATCGGCGCCGGTCGAGGCGGTGGGCACGGCCCCGGCGCGGTCACGACGGTCAAAGGCCACCTGCGGCATCTCGTCGGGCATCGCCGGCACGACTCCCGCCGGATCGGTCGCGCCGACCGGCAGGCCACCGCTGGGATAGACACTGCGATAGACAAACGAGAGCCCCGCCTCGTCGAGCTGTTCATGAATGGCCGGCAGGGCGGCATACAGCCCCTCGTTGTCGGCCGGGTCGGCGGCATTGCAGACTCCGATCAGGGTGCCGTCGAGCGTGAAGAGCCCGCCGCCGCTGCGGCCCTGCACCGGCTGACCGGCCACCTGCACATTGGCCGGTCCGAGATACTTGTCGACGCCATTGATCTGGCTGTAGTGAAGCGTCGGGTCGTCGCCACCGTTGCAGCCCACGGTGACCACCGCGTCACCGGCCGCGGTGTCGCGGTCGGGACCACCCACGCGAATCGCTTCGATCGGCTGATCGGTGAATATGCTCACGAGCGCCAGGTCGCGGGAGAGATCATAGGCGACCACCTGGCCGGCCACCCCGCGTGGCCCCTGAGGGCCAAACAGATCGACCTCCACCTGCCCCTTGCCGTCGGAGTCGCGAAAGATGTGGCCGCAGGTGAGGATCAGTGCCTCACCCTGGCGGCAGTCGATCACGGTCCCCGTGCCATACGACATCCCCTGGGGATCATCCACCTTGAGCCGCGCCGTCGCCTGCAAGAGCTTCTGCTGCAGCGCGGCCCGCGTCTCCGGAGGGAGAGCCCGCGAGCGATCGACGGCGTTGGCCGCTGCGACTGCGGGGCTGGGCGACATCGGTTCGCGAGCGGCCGCGAGGCCGGCCGGGCGAGTCGCCGCCGGACCGCGGATCACGGCTGCCGGAATCGTCTGGGGCGCGGCCGCGGGCTCGGTGGCCAACGGCGCCGCGGCGACAGCCGCCGGAAGCGGAATGCCCGGCACGGGTGGAAGCTTGGGGCCGGCCGGCGCGGCGGCAGCGACCGGGGCCGCCGGCAGTCCGAGTGGCTGCCGGCTCTTGGCGAGGAGTTTTTCCAGTTCCGCCCGCGTGGTGGCACCGTTGATGCGGCCCACCTCCTCGCCCCGCACGAGCAGCACGTAGCACGGCACGCCCGTCACGCCAAACCGCCGGATCAGATCGGGCTCCTGGTCGGCATCGACATGCCGCACCACCCAGCCGGCCGCGGTGATCTCGCCGATGATCGGCGCCATCTGGCGACAAGGGCCGCACCACGAGGCCGCGAAGTCGAGCAGCACGACATCGCCCTGCGCGGCGGCCTGCAGGGCGGCTGCAGAGGCGGAGCCGGGCGACCGTGGATCGGCCCAGGCGGTCGAGGCTGGCGAGATCGCAGCCATCCACCAGACGACTGCCAGAAGCCGGCTCCGGGCCACGAATCGTACGGTGCTCATCCAGGGCTCCACGTCGCTGCACCATTCGTTCGGGAAACACTTCCCGGGAACGCGGGGCGGATGGTGGCGGCGGCCGCGCGGAGCCACAAGATCATTTTCAGGGAAAGCGGCCGGCGCTGGCCTTGCCCCGTCGCCCCCATTTCCACATCGTTTCCCGGTTTCCGCACCGCCCCCTACAATCCGCTCCATGTCCGCCCGCCGCATCCTCGTCACCTCGGCCCTGCCCTACGCCAACGGCCACATCCACCTCGGGCATCTGGTCGAATACATCCAGACCGATATTTTCGTCCGCTTCCAGAAGCTCCGCGGCCACCGCGCGATCTATCTCTGTGCCGACGACACCCACGGCACGGCGATCATGATCCGCGCCCGGGCCGAGGGTCGCAGCGAGCAGGATCTGATCGCCGCGATGCGGGAGGCCCACCTGGCCGACTTCACCGGGTTCCAGATCGCCTTCGACCACTACGGCTCCACCAACAGCCCCGCCAATCGCGAGCTCTGCGGGGAGATCTGGCAGGCCCTCCGCGATCGCGGGCTCGTGGTTTCCCGCGACGTGCAGCAGCTCTTCGATCCGCAGGCCGGCGTCTTTCTCGCCGACCGGTTTGTCCGCGGCACCTGCCCGAAATGCGGTGCCGCCGACCAATATGGCGACTCCTGCGAGCAATGCGGCGCCACCTACAGCCCGGCTGATCTCGTCAATCCTGTCAGCACGCTCTCCGGCGCGACGCCCGAGGTGCGGTCCGCCGAACACCTCTTCGTGACGATCGAGAAACTGCATGGCTTTCTCGACACGTGGACGAAATCCT
>CAYZFV010000051.1:0-5669 GCA_964477765.1 uncultured Candidatus Kuenenia sp. | reverse complement strand
GCGGTCGAGCCGCGGCGGTGGCGGCCGGGATCCGACCGCGATTGTTTTCTCTGCCGGGCCGCGGTGGCCGAGCCGGCTCACGACCTCCAACTCGGCGTGCTCGAACGCACCGAGTCGAGCATCGTCGTGATCAACCGCTTTCCTTATTCCAATGGCCACCTGCTCGTGGCCCCGCTCGACCACCGGGCGGCGTTGACCGATCTCACCGATGGCCAGCTGCTCGACCTCCAACACTGCCTTACCCGCTGGTGCCGGGTCATCGAGGGCTGCATGCAGGCGCAGGGTTTTAATGTCGGGCTCAACCTCGGCCGCGTGGCGGGCGCCGGCCTGCCTGGCCACCTGCATTGGCATATCGTGCCCCGGTGGAGCGGTGATGTGAACTTCATGCCGACCGTCGCCGGTGCCCGCGTGCTGCCACAGTCGCTCGACAGCCTCTGGGAGCAGCTCTCCGCCGCCAAACACGCACACTCCGCGTCGAACACCGAGGAATGACACGATGTCGCCTCCCGCCGATTGGCAGACCCGCGAATCGCTCCTGCTTGCCCCCTACGCCATGCATGCAGCCGACTCGGCCGGCCGCGTGCATTCTGAGCCGCCGCATCCGATCCGCAGCCCCTACCAGCGGGATCACGATCGGATCGTCCACTCGTCGGCCTTCCGACGGCTGGCGCACAAGACGCAGGTCTTCACCGGCTATCTCGGGGATTACCACCGCAGCCGGCTCACGCACACGCTCGAAGTGACCGGCATCGCCCGGACGCTCGGCCGCGGGCTGGCGCTCAACGAGGATCTCGTGGAAACGCTCGGCCTGGCCCACGATATCGGTCATCCGCCGCTCGGGCATGCCGGTGAAGACACGCTCGACGAACTTCTCGCCGCCGAAGGAGGCTTCAACCACAACGCTCAGGCGTTGCGGATCATGGAATTGCTGGAAAACCGCTATCCCGACTTCCCCGGCCTCAACCTCTCGCGAGAGATCCTCGACGCCCAGGCGGCACGGGTGAAGGGGCGGCCCGCGGCAGGCCTGCGGCCGACGGCCGCTCCGCTTCTGGAAACCCAGGTGGTCGACGCCGCCGACTCGATCGCCTACGACACGCACGATGCCGACGACGCCATCGAACTCGGACTTGTCACGCTCGAGGAACTGCTCGACTTGCCGCTTGTGTCCAGAGCCGCGGAGCGGGTCGCCGATCGCTACGGACCGCTTCATGGCATCGACCACCGCCGCGCCGTGATCCACGAACTGGTCGACATGCAGGCCGGCGATCTGATCGCGGAAAGCCAGGCCGCCATCGCGAGGCTGGGGATCGTTTCGGTGGCTGCGGTTCGCTCCCAGCAGACCGAGGCCGGGCGGCCCCTGCGGGTCGTCACCCATTCGTCGAGCATCGCCGCCGGCAAACAGGAACTCGAGGCGTTTCTCTTTCGGAAGGTCTATCGCAGCGAACGGGTGATGAACGTTCGGCTGGCGGCCCAGGAGAAACTCTCCCGGCTGTTCCGGTGGTACTGCGACCATCCCGATGCGATGGCCCCCAGTTACCGGGACAGGTCGGCGACGGTCGGCCTCCGCCGCAGCGTGGCCGACTACCTCGCCGGGATGACCGACCGCTACCTCGAATGGGATCACGACCGCCGCGTGTGATATACTTCGCGGGATGGCAACGATCATTCTTCGCGTCTTGTTCCTCCTGGTGGCGTCCGGTATCGCCGTCTTGATTTTCAATTCGGAGGCGCTCCGCGAAGCCCCGACCTGGGTGCCGTGGGGCGTCTTGGGGGGCATGATTGCCGGTGCCCTGGCGATCATCGGTATCGACATCTCGCTCCGTCGCAAGGACCTGACGGTCGTCACTGCCGTCTACTTCGGACTGCTGATCGGCGTCTTTGTGACCTACATCGCGCTGTTGGCCCTGGCCCCCTTCCTGCCATCAAGTACCCAGCATCCCGTTCGCCAGTGGCTGCCGCCGGTGTTGGGCTCTGTATTGTGCTACATCTGCACGAGCCTCCTCCTGCAGACACGGAGCGATTTTCGCTTCATCATTCCCTACGTCGAGTTTGCCCGCGATGTGAAGGGGCTGCGTCCCAACCTCCTCGACTCGTCGGCGATCATCGACGGCCGTATCGCCGATCTCGTGGAGACGGGGCTCTTTCAGAGCCGGTTCGTGGTGCCGACGTTCATCGTCGATGAGCTCCATGAGGCAGCCGACTCGGCCGACAAGTCCCGCCGTATCCGCGGCCGCCGCGGGCTCGACATCCTGAATCGACTGCGGAGTTGCAAGCTCGTCGACCTGGAGGTGCTCTCCAGTGAAGACGACGGCGGCGATGATCTTTCCGATGAATCCCGGCTGGTCGACATGGCCCGCCGGCTTCACGGCCGGATCATCACCAACGACGTCAACCTCTCGAAGGCGGCGGCGGTCCGTTCGGTCGCGACAATCAACGTCAACGAGGTGGCCCTTGCCTTGAAGCCGTCGTTCGTGGCGGGCGACACGTTCGAGGTGCGGCTCGTGAAGCCGGGCGAGGAGCCCGGTCAAGGCGTCGGCTATCTCGACGACGGCACGATGGTGGTCGTCGAAGGTGGCCGCGAGCGGATCGGCCGCACGGTGCGGGCGAGCGTGACGAGTACGCTCCAGACCACAGCCGGGCGACTTGTCTTTGCCCGGCCGGACTGATCCCGGAACCTGCCGCGACACCGAGACGCGGGATAGGTCAGGCACTCCGTGCGCAGTGAAGCCTCCGCCTCTACGCGGTCGCTACCATCCGTGGGCATGAAGCCAGTCGATCGCGCGGGCCTTCCAGTCGAGTTGACCCGGGAGCGTGTTGGCCGCCTTGAGGCCGTAGCCGTGCCCGCCCTTCTCGTAAATGTGAATCTCAGCGGGGACCTTCACCTCGACGAGTTTCAGATAGAGGTTGGCCGAACCCTGCGGCACCGACCCCGGGTCGTCGCCGCACTGGGCGATGAACATCGGAGGCGTGGTTTCGTCGATCGTCACGTCAGACCGCAGCCCCTGATTCCCTTCGCCCACGATCTTCCAGGCGTAGAGGAGCAACACCGCATCGGGCCGTGCCGACACCGCCGGACCGGCCGCCGGAAACCGTGGCGGATTGGTGGCCGCCACCAGAGTGGCCTGCCCACCGGCAGAGAAACCGAGCACGGCAATCTTCGCCGGATCGAGGTGGAACTCCGCCGCCCGCCGCCGCACCTCCTGCACCGCCTTTTGGATATCCTGCACCGGCGCGGCATTGGGCACCGGCATCTTGCCTGTCGGCACTCGGTGCAACACGAGAAACGCCACGAAGCCGTGCTCGTTCAGCCAGCGACACACGTCGGAGCCCTCGTGCTCGTCGGCGAGGATGCCAAACCCGCCCCCGGGCACCACGAGCACGGCACCACGGAGTTTTGCGTCCTCGGTTCGCGGAATGTCATAGACCACGAGCCGCGGATTCGACACGTTCGATCGTCGCGCGATCCCGTCGGCCTTCTTTTCAACCTTCTCCGCCGGCTCAGCCGGCACCCGCGGCTCCGGCACGCCTTCGGGCCAGAGCACGATCTCTCGCGGCTCGCCGGCCTTCGCGGCGGACCATGGCACCACGACAGACAGGCAGAGGGCGATTCCCAGCAGCAGGCGAATCATGCCACGATCTCCTTGACGACGCGGGCCGGCTCCACGCCCGTCAGCCGGAAATCAAGCCCCGAGAAGCGGTAGGTGAACCGTTCGTGGTCGATGCCGAGGAGGTGGAGCACGGTGGCATGCAGGTCGCGGACATGCACGCCATTCTCCGCGACGTTATAGCTGAAGTCGTCGGTGCTGCCATACGTGAGCCCAGGCTTCACGCCGCCGCCGGCCAGCCACATCGTGAAACACCGCGGATGGTGGTCGCGGCCGGCCTCGGCCGTCTGCCAGTTGCCCTGGCCCGCCACGCCGCGGCCGAACTCGCCTCCCCAGATCACGAGCGTGTCGTCGAGAAGACCACGACGATCCAGATCGATCAGGAGCGCCGCCGTCGGCTGGTCGGTGTCGCGGCAGCGGGCGGTGCACCAGCTCGTCAGGCGACTGTGGTGGTCCCAGTCGGGATGGAAGAGCTGGATGACCCGCACGCCCCGCTCGGCGAGCCGACGGGCGAGGATGCAGTTGGCGGCGTAACTCCCCGGCCGCCGTGCGTCGGGGCCGTAGAGCTCAAACGTCTCCTCCGTCTCGTCGGACAGATCGACGAGCGCCGGCACGCTCGCCTGCATCCGATAGGCCATCTCGTATTGGCGAATCCGCGTCTCGATCTCCGGATCGCCGGTGGCGGCATGCCGCAGACCATTGAGCTCGGCCAAGCCATCGAGCATCCCCCGGCGGAGGCCGCGAGGCAGGCCGGCGGGGTCACCGAGGTCGAGCACCGGGTCGCGGGCATTCCGCAGCTTCACGCCCTGATACCGCGAAGGCAGGAACCCCGACCCCCAATAATGGTCATAGAGCGGCTGGTCGCTCGGCCGCTGCATCTTCGAGATCATCACGAGAAAGTCGGGCAGGTCACGGTTTTCGCTGCCGAGTCCGTAGCTCACCCAGGCACCCATCGTCGGCCGGCCGGGAAGCTGGTTGCCGGTGAGAAACTGCGTCATCGCCGGCGCGTGGTTGATCTGGTCGGTGTGCATGCTCTTGATGAAGCAGCATTTGTCGGCCACCTTCGCCAGATGCGGCAGCCATTCCCCCACGGTCGCGCCGCTCGTGGGGCACCGGTGAAACCGCACCTTCGCCGGCATGACAAGCTGCTTCTGATTGGCCGTCATCGTCGTCAGCCGCTGCCCCTGCCGCACCGACTCGGGCAGCTCCTGGCCGGCCCACTTCACAAGCTCGGGCTTGGCATCGAAGAGTTCGAGTTGCGACGGCCCGCCCGATTGCGCGAGAAAGATCACCCGCTTGGCCCGCGGAGCGAAGTGCGGCAGCCCGGGGAGGCCGATGGTGTCTGCAGAGGCGCCGGCCTCGCGGCCGAGCAGTTGCGCAAGCCCGATGGCTCCGATGGAAAACCCGGCGCCTCGTGAGAGAAAATGCCGCCGTGTGACCGCGAGGCGATGGTCGCCGTGTTCGTCACTCATGGGTGAGGGTCTCGTCGAGGTTGAGGATCAGGCTGGCCACGAACGTCGCGGTGGCGCGATCCACGTGGTCGGCTGCGGCCGCCGGCACGGGAAACAAGTCGCCCGGGTCGGTGGCCTCGAGCAGCGCGACGGCGTCGGTGGGATGTGTGGCGTAATGCTCCCGGGCCCGCGCCGTCTCACGTTCGAGCACAAGCCGTTCGGCGGCCGTCGGCTCCCGAAACACCACCGCACGAAACATCGCCACAGGGTCACGGCTCCGCTCCGCGAGCGCCCGCGCGGCCTCCAGATAGATCGCGTCGTTCAAGAGCGTGAGCGCCTGGAGAGGCGTGTTGGTACGGGGAAGCCGCACCTCGCAGCTACGCCGCTGGGCCGCATCAAAGAGAAAGGTCGGGGCGATGGCCCGCCGCCAAAACGCATAGAGCGTGCGGCGATGCTGAGCCGGTCCTTCGCTGGGCTCATAGGTGAATCGCCCCATGAACATCTCCTCCCATACCCCAGGTGGCTGCCAGGGCTTCACCGGCGGGGCGCCCCCAGCCCGGGTGTGGGGGGCACACACGGGGCGGGGCCCGGGGCGGGGGGGCCCCCCCCGCCG
>CAYZFV010000050.1:0-11539 GCA_964477765.1 uncultured Candidatus Kuenenia sp. | reverse complement strand
GCCGCCGGACTCGTCGCCCGGAAGGCGGTGGCGAAGGGGCTCACCACGAAGCCGTGGGTGAAAACGAGCCTCGCCCCGGGATCCCGCGTGGTGACCGACTATCTGGCCGCGTCGGGCCTCGACAAAGATCTCGATGCGTTGGGCTTCGAGACCGTCGGCTACGGCTGCACCACCTGCATCGGCAACTCGGGGCCGCTCCCGGAGCCGGTGGCCAAGGCGGTGACCGAGGGCGATCTGGTGGCCGCGGCGGTGCTTTCCGGGAATCGCAACTTCGAGGGGCGTGTGAATCCGTTGGTGAAGGCCAACTGGCTGGCCAGCCCGCCGCTCGTGGTGGCCTATGCGTTGGCCGGCACGACCGACATCGACCTCGATCGCGAGCCGATCGGCCAGGGGAAGGACGGAAAGGATGTCTTCCTGAAGGAGATCTGGCCGACCACCGAGGAGGTGCGGCAGACGGTGGCGGCGAGCGTGGCGCCGAGCCAATTCCAGGCCCGCTACGGCAATGTCTGGGAGTCGAATCCCCGCTGGAATGCGGTGCCGACCACCGCCGGTGAGCTCTATGACTGGGATGCCGCGAGCACCTACATCCAGGAGCCGCCCTTTCTGGCCGACATCACCCGCGAGCCGGAGCCGCCGCAGAGCGTGCGGGGGGCGCGGGTGCTCCTGGCCCTCGGCGACAGCGTGACCACCGACCATATCTCACCGGCGGGCAGCATCGCCAAGACGAGCCCGGCGGGGCAGTATCTCATCGACCATGGCGTGCCCCCGGCCGACTTCAACAGCTACGGCGCGCGGCGTGGCAACGATCGCGTGATGATGCGGGGCACGTTTGCCAATATTCGGATTCGCAACCTGCTCGCTCCCGGCACCGAAGGGGGCGTGACGCGGCTGCTGCCCGGCGACGAGATCATGCCGGTCTACGATGCCGCCATGCAGTACAAGGTGACCGGCACGCCGCTGGTGGTGCTCGCCGGCACCGAGTATGGCACGGGCAGCTCCCGCGACTGGGCGGCGAAGGGCACGATGCTCCTCGGCGTGCGGGCGGTGCTCGCCGCGAGCTTCGAGCGGATCCATCGGTCGAACCTGGTGGGCATGGGCGTGCTGCCGCTGGTGCTGCCGGAGCCCTGGCAGAAGCTGGGGCTCACCGGTGAAGAGACCTTCGACATCCCGTTCGAGGGCCTGGCCCCGCGGGCGACGGTCGTGGTGAAGGCGACCCGGGCGGACGGCTCGGTGCTCGACATTCCCTGCCTCGTGCGGATCGACACGCCGGTGGAGCTCGACCAGTTTCGCTCCGGCGGCATCCTGCCCTTCGTGCTCCGCAAGCTCCTCGGTGGGTAACTTCGCGTATTCGGCAAGGTTTACCTGACCGCTGCGGGCCGCAATTTATTTGGATCGCGCGGCCATGGCGTATAGTCAGAATGGTGTTCAGCGAGAGCCTTCAACGGAGGAAGCCATTCATGGCGGATGCGATGGCAGGAATTGCGACGACGGTTGATCGTGGTTCACCCGAGGCCGCGACCCAGGGGATGGTCGCGCGGATCGTGTTTGAAGAGCTCTATCGGGCGCGGCCGGCCGACTGCTCCGGCCCCCTCTCCGCCGATTCTTCGCTCGACGCCTGCGGGATCGATGCCGCGCGCTTTCTCGACGCCATCCATCGCCTCGAGGGCCGTTACGGCATGCGGTTTCATGCCGAGTGGCTCGAAAGCATCGTCACGTGCGGCGACCTGATCGAATGCGTGACCACCTGCATGTTTGACGCCGGGGATCGGGCCGTCGCGGCATCGGCGGCTCCGGTCGTCGTGAAGCAACCGGTCGACGAGCACGCCACAGCCCACGAACCGTTTCCGGAGTGTGCCGCCCTCGAGGATCGTCTCGAGGGGCTGCGGCAGGCGGGGCTCGTCAACCCGTTCCTGCGGGCCAACGAGTCGGTGGAGGGCCGCATCGCGCGGATCGGCGGCACCGACACGATCAGCTTCACGAGCTTCGACTACCTCGGGCTGGCCGGGCATCCGGCCGTGAAGGAGGCGGCCAAGGAGGCGATCGATCGGTTTGGCTGCAGCGCGTCGGCGAGCCGCATGGTCGGCGGTAACACGACGATTCACGACCAACTCGATGCCGAACTGGCGGCGTTTCTCCGCACGGAGCGGGCCGTGGTCTTTCCCTGCGGCTATGGCACCAATGCCTCGGTGTTTAGCCACCTGTTTGGCAAGGAAGACCTGATTCTCTACGACGCGCTCGCGCACAACAGCATCGTGCAGGGAGCGATCGCCTCGGCGGCGGCCACACGGTCGTTTCGGCACAACGATTATCGTCAGCTCGACGGGCTCCTCCGCGACCTGCGGCCAAACTATCGGCGGGTGGTGGTGGCGATCGAGGGCGTCTACAGCATGGACGGCGACTATCCCGATCTGCCGGCGTTTCTCGACGTCAAGCAGCGGCATGATGCGCTGCTCTATGTCGACGAGGCCCATTCCGTGGGCACGATGGGGCCGGAAGGCCGCGGGATCTGCGACTTCTACGACATTGATCCGTCGCAGGGCGATCTCTGGATGGGCACGATCAGCAAGGCCCTCGGGGCGGGCGGCGGCTACCTTGCCGGGAGCGATCGCCTGATTCGCTACCTCGGCTACACGACGCCCGCGTTCGTGTTTTCAACCGCCTGCTCGCCCCCCAACGCCGCGGCCGCCCTCGAGGGCCTGCGGGTGATCCGCCGCGAGCCGTGGCGGGTGACCGTGCTTCGCGAGCGGTCGGAGCTGTTTTTGAAACTCGCCATCGACGCCGGCCTCGACACCGGCCCCAGTGGCGACACGCCGGTGATTCCGGTGATCGTGGGGAGTTCGGCGCGGGCGATCCGCGTCTCGCAGCTGCTGCTGGAGCGGGGGATCAATGCCCAGCCGATTCTCTATCCGGCGGTCCGCGAAGCCGCGGCCCGGATCCGGTTTTTCCTCACGGCCGAGCATTCGGAGGATCAGATCGTGCGGGCCGTGGCGACGGTGGCCGACGCGGTCGCCGACACCGCCGACATGGTCGGTGGCGTGTAGCCGAGGCGGCGGGCCACCTCGTCGCTGACGACGAGCAACGCCGGCAACAGCACCAGCTCAGCCACCGTGGCGGCGATCACAGCCAGGCAGGCGAGCCGTCCAAACCCGGCCAGGGCCGGCACGCTGCTCGCGGTGACGGCGGCGAAGCCGACGCCCAGCACCACGCCGCCGATCACCACGGCGTTGCCGGTCTCCGCAATCGCCCGGCGGACGGCCGTCGCCATCGAAAGGCCCTCCCGCCGCTGGCGGCGGAGCGCCGCCAGCACGTGGACGGTGTCGTCGACGGCCAGCCCCAGGCAGACATTGAAGACGATCACCGTGGCCGGATCGAGAAACCGGCCGGAGAGCACGATGGCGGCCGCGATCACCGCCAGTGGAAACACGTTGGGGAGCATGCTCACGGCGCCGGTGAAGAGGGAGCGAAAAGCGATCGCCATGATGCCGCCGATCACGACCACTTCCAGCAGCAGGCTGGCGCCGAGATCGCGGACGAGCTGGCGGATGTTGCGGGCCGACACCACCGACATGCCGGCCAGGTCAAACTCCCATCCCGGCCGGGTGGCTGCCAGCCCGGCAAGCCCCGCCTCGATCCGGTCGTAGACGCCTTCCAGCGTGCGGGAGCCGAGGTCTTCCACCCGGGCCCGCACGATCGCGGTGCGGCTCTCGGGATCGACGATGTCGTCGACGGCGGCGGGATCGAGCCGGCGGCGGGCGCGGGGCGGAAGCGTGCCGGCGACGGTGGCATAGGAGATCGCCCTGTCGATGTCGCCGGCTTCGGCGAGCACGGTATGCACCTCATCGAGGGCCGTGACCAGCGGGCCATCCCGCCAGGCGACGCCCGCCGGCCAGCGGACCACCACATCGACCCCCATCACGCCGCCAAACTCGGCGTCGACCTGCTGGAGGGCTCGCGACGCCGTGGCACCTCGGGGCAGGGCGTCGATGACACGGTTGTCGGCATCGACGCCCATGCCGATGGCGGTCAGCACCAGCGTGGCCACGGTGCCAATCGCCACGATGGGCCGCGCATGCCGCACCGAGAAGGCCGCCAGGGCCGCGGCGGTGCGGCCTGCCAGACGCGACGACCTTCCCAGCCGCAGGCCCTCGCAAAAGCGGGTCGACGCGATCAGGGGCGTGAGCAGGGAGACGGCCGCAAAGCTGGCGATCGCCCCCGCCGCCGCAGCGATGCCGAAGCTTCGCACCGCCTCGATACGGGCGGCGGCCAGCGACAGGAAGCCGACGGCGGTCACGAGGCTCGTGATGCCGCAGGCGGAGCCGACCTTCCGCAGCGCGCCGGACGACGCGGCGACGGGTGACAGGCCGCGACGAATGCTCCGCCGCATGTCTTCGATGAAATGGATCGAGTCGCATGTGCCGACCACCAGTGCCAGCGACGGCACGACGCAGGTGAGGATATTGACCGGCATGCCGAGGAGCCCCAGGATCCCCATCGCCCACACCGCCCCCACGAACGGCGGCACGCAGGCCACCAGCGTGGCCCGCAGGCTGCGGGCCGCCGTCGCCGACAGGACGACGGCCAGGGAGAGCCCCAGCGAATTGAAGATCAGCATGTCGCGACGGAGGGCCTGGGCCGCCTGCTCGCGGAGCACCGGAAGCCCGGTGAGTTCGAGGGCGAGGTCGGGCTCGGCTGCCCGCGCCCGGCTCAGCACCGCCTCGAGCCGCTTGATCACGGCCGCCGTCGCCGGCGGCGTCTCCTTGTCGGCCGCCAGCCGGAGCAGAATCAGCGAGGCGGAGGCGTCGGCCGAGAGCAGATGGCCGCCCACGAGCGGATGGCGGATCGCGCGGGCCTTTGCGGCGTCGAGTTCGTCGGGCGGCAAGGGTTCGCTGGTGCGGGGAATCACCGGCAGCATGGCGCCGGCGAGGCCCTCGCGACGGATATCGAAGATCGACTTGACGTCGACCACGCCATCGACCGCCGCGAGGTCGTCGGCCAGCGTGCGGAGGGCGGCGAGCGGGGCGGGGGCGAAGAGATCGCCGGAGCGACTCGTGGCCCGCACGATGCAGTCGCCGTCGGGCCCGCCAAACCGGGTGGCAATCTCGTCGATCCGCTGAAAATCGTCGGCCGAATCGGCGGCATCGACGCTGCGGAGGAGCGACCGCAGGTCGTCGTTGATCCGCAGGCGGGAGATGCCGACCGCAGCCAGGACGGTGCAGGCGATTACGGCAAGGCAGGCCGCTGGCCGCCAGCTGCAGGAGGGTCGCCAGCCGCCGTCGCCGGGGTCGCGGTGCTCACCAGGTGGAGTTCCTCCGGATCGACGATCCAGCCCCGGCAGTTCGCTGCTCCGCACCGGCAGGGAATCGCGGCGTCGGCCGGCCAGCAGTAGTCGATCAGAAGTTGCTCGCCCGCGTTGATCGGACGTATCGTTTGCAGCCACAGCCGGTCTTCCTGCCCTGGGTCGTCTTCCCAATAGAAGAGTTCACAGTTCGGATCGCAAGAATGATTGAGAAAACGGAAGGGAGACACGGGCTCGAGGATGCGGCCGCTGCCCAGTTCCATGCAATACTGGGCGTCTTCCGGATGGCCGTCGAGCACCTGGCCCCGGATTTCGCCGACGACGAGACCCGCCGAGAGCCGCCGCCGCGCGAACACACCCTGCCCGATGGTGGTGGTGGCCACCATGACCCGAGAGGCCAGGGGGTCACTCTTGCGGCGAGGCCGGGTAAGCGTCCCCCCGGTGGGCTGTGCGGCCGCGGGAGTTGCCGAGGAATCCGCGTCGAGGAAGGCGGGAGAGGGCTTGGTGTCGGGCATGGTGGCGGGCTGGAAACCCGTCGCAGAGGTCAAAGGGCGAGCGAACTCTACCCCTCGATTGCGATTTGGTCAATTGACCGACAGTGAAATGAAGCCTGATTGTTTCGGGCGTACGCGCATCACGCGGCGAGTTCGGCACGCAGCTTCTCGAGGAGCCGCTTCGTCGCGCGGATGCCTTCCGTTTCCGAGAGCGTGGTGCCCTCGTATTCAATGCCCACCCAGCCGCGATAGCCGGCCGCCAGCATCAGTTTGAGCATGCGGGCAAAGTCGGTCCGTACCTCATTGCCCGCCTCGTCGAATTCGTGGCTCTTGGCACTCACGCCCCTGGCAAAGGGCATCAATTCTTCCATGCCCAGATAGCGGTCGTAGTCGTGGAAGTTGCCGAAATCGGGGAGCGTGCCACAGTTGGGCTTGTCGACCAGCCGCATCACGCCGGCCAGCCACTGCCCGTTGCTGGAGAGACCGCCATGGTTTTCCACGATCACCGCCATCTCCATCTGGGCGGCATAGTCGGCCAGCCGCCCGAGGCCGTCGGCCGCGAGCTTTTGCTGCTCGTCGAAACTGCCGGCGCTCGCCGCGTTGACCCGCACGGCATGGCAGCCGAGCCGCTTGGCCGCCTCGACCCAGGGGAAGTGGTTTTCGATCGCCTTCTTGCGGGCGGCATCGTCCGGGTCGCCGAGATTTCCCAGGCCGTCGCACATGATCAGCACGTTGGTCACCCCCTCGTCGGCGGCCCGCTTGGCCAGTTCGGCAAGGTAGACGGTGTCTTTCGCCTTGTCTTTGAAAAACTGATTGACGTATTCCACCGCCTCGATGCCGTAGTCGTGTTTGGCGGCCCGGGGAAAATCGAGGTTGTCGAGTTTGCCGGCGAAGATCGTGCGGTGCAACGACCACTGGGCCAGCGAAAGGCGAAACAGCGGTCGGTCGGCCGAGCGGGCCGACCGCGCCGAGCGGGGCAGGCAGGCCGTCGCGGTGAGGGCGGCCGCGGATGTCAGGAAAGTGCGACGGGAGTGGGGGGCGGGGTGCATGGCTGGGCTCCAGGGGGATCAGGTTGTCTCGGGGGCGTAGGTGTGGCCGCGGTAGCGGCGGGCAACACCGATAAAGACGACAGCCGCCACGAGCATGACAGCGGTGAAAAACCAGTAGTAGTTGGCCCCCGCCAGCCAGCGGTCGACAGGCGGGCGACTGATGAGGGCATTGACGACCGCGGTGAACTCATTGCCGAGGGCGATGCTGGCCAGATACAAGCTCATCACGATCGACTTGATGCTCGGCGGGGCCTGCGTGTAGCTGAACTCGAGGCAGGTGATGCTCACCATCACCTCCGCGGCGGTGAGCACCGCATAGGCGAGCACCTGCCAGGCGATCGAGGGCGTCGCTCCGCCGTCGATCCAGGCTTGGATCAGTCCACTGATCGCGAAGGCGGGAACTGTGAGGAACATGCCGAGGCCGATCTTCCGCAGCGGCGTGAGCGGGAAGACCCGGTCGATCGCGGGATAGATCCCATAACTGAACAGCGGCACGAAGAACAGGATGAAGAGCGGGTTGACGGCCTGCAACTGGCTGGGGAGCCAGGTGGTGCCGAGGAGCCGCATGTCCATCAACTTGGCCTGGAGCACCCAGGCGCTGGCGGTCTGGTCGAACAGGCACCAGAAGGCGGCCACGCAGAGATAGATCGGCACCAGGCCGCGAAGGGCCCGCACCGCGTCGGCGCTGAAGGCTTCCCGCAGAAACGCCTTGCCTCGCGGCGGCACATGCACAAACGTGTTGCGGCCCAGCCAGAAGACGAGCGTCGCCAACGCCATCAGCACCCCCGGCACGCCGAAGGCGAGTCCGGGGCCGGGATGGATGCCAAGGCTCGCCAACGGCGCGGCGAGGCCGCCGAAGACGTTTTGAAAGCTCACCGGATCGAGGAGGATCGGCGTGAGCAGGGTGCTGGCCAGGGCCCCGAGATTGATCGCGAGGTAGAACCAGCCGAAGACCCGGCTCAGCAGGTGGCGGTTGCCCGCCCCAAACTGGTCGCCCACATGGGCCGACACGCAGGGTTTGATCGCCCCCGTGCCGACGGCGATCAGCGCCAGGCCCAGGCCGAGCCCGAGGCGGGTCTCATCGAGGGCCAGCGACAGGTGGCCGAGGCAATAGAGGATCGACAGACAGAGAATCGTGCGATACTTGCCGAAGATCCAGTCGGCCAGAATCGCCCCCACCAACGGGAAGAGATAGCCGGCCACCACAAACGAGTGCAGGGAGAACTTGGCGTCGGTGTCGCTCATCACCGCCAGGTTGCCGCTGCGGTCGAGCAGGTGCTCGGTCATGAAGACGGCGAGGATCGCCTTCATGCCGTAGAAGCTGAATCGCTCGGCGGCCTCGTTGCCCACGATGTAGGGAATGCCCGGAGGCATTCGCGAGGAGTCGGCGGGGCGGGTGCGGAAAGACTGGTGCATGATGGCGTGATGCAAACAATGTGGAGCATACTGGGGCATGCCGCCAACAGCAGATTCGTCGCCCACGCCGGAAACCATGCTCGTCGTCACGGTCGACCGCCTGCCGGCTTGGATTCTGCCTGCCTGGGGCGCCACCTGGGTGGCAACGCCGGCGCTCGATGCCCTGGCCGCCCGGGGCGTCGTGTTTGACAGGCTGCTCACGCCGGCTCTCGATCCGCGGTCGACGGTCCGCGATCTGCTCGGCCACGGACCCGCGTCGCTCATGGCCGCCGTGGTGGCCGGCGGCGGCGGCGCGGCCGTCTTCTCCGATCAGCACGCGATCGTAGACGCCGTGGAGCCATCGGCGAGCGTTGCGGTGACGATCGTCGAGCCGGTCCCTCCCGCCGCGGCCGCGGGTGACGAGGCCGCCACGAATCTCGTGCGTCTCTTCGACGTGGCCGCCAGGGAAGTCGCCGCCCGGCCGAGGCAGCTGGTATGGGTGCATGTCGGCAGCCTCGGCACCGCCTGGGACGCCCCCGATGAACTCCGTGATGCCTATCTCGATCCCGACGATCCTCCTCCGCCGGCCGGCTGCGGCGTGCCGAACATGCCGGTCGCAGCCGACACCGACCCCGATCTGCTCGTGGCCTTGCGGCATGTGTTTGCGGCCCAGGTGACGCTGCTCGATCGCTGCCTGGGAAGACTCGTTGCCGCCCAGAAAAAAAACAGACTGGTCTGCGTCGTCGGCCTCCGGGGGCTCCCGCTGGGGCTGCATGACTGGATCGGTGGCGTGAGCGACGGCCCGGAGCCACGGCTTCCGTACGGCGAACTGATTCACGTGCCTGCCCTCCTTGTCGACCCGGCGGGCCGCATGGCCGGGCAACGGTATGGCGGGCTGGCGACACCGGCCGATCTCGGGGCCACGCTCCGGGAGTTGGCGGGCGGGCATGCGGCCGAGTTCACGGCCGACCAGCCCGGGCGCGGCCACAGCCTAGCGAGCCTGTTGGTCAACTGGCGGGCGCCCGAGCGCGAGCAGGTCATCGTCCGGGGCGCGGCGGGGGATGCCGTCGTCACGCCGGCCTGGCACTGCATCGTGCCCCACTCTGCCCGGGCAGACAAGGAGCCGCTGCTCTTCGCCAAGCCCGACGACTTCTTCGAACAGGCCAACGTGGCCGACCGCTGTCGGGACGTGGCTGCCGAGTTGGCCGCCATGCTCGCCGGAAAATAGCCGGTTTTCGAGCGTCAAGCGGCCTTCCGCCGGTGTCGCTGCCGCCGCTAGCATCCGGGTCGGCTGCGCCGTCGCGAAGGCGGCGCCGACAAGGCTCTTTTACTGCCCCCCGGGGTGCCGGTCTGGTGACGCCTCGTGCTCTTCTCTCGACACTCGGCATCGTCGGTCTCCTGCTGACCGCGATGGGGCCGGCCGCGATGGCGGCGCCAGCGGCGGCGACACCCGCCGCGGGGGAGCCACCCGTCGCGATTCGCATCGAGTGGGGGGATGGGCGGCCGCGGGCCTGGGGGGGCACGATCCGCGTCGTGGAAGGAGCGTCGGGCCGTGGGCAGTCGCCGCCTCCGCTGCGGTGGCAGCTGCTGGGTACCGATTCCGATGCGGCTGCCTCGGTGCATGAGGAGGGTGACACGCTCTTCGTGCATGACGCCCGGCCACGGGAACGCAACGGCGTCGAGTGCGCCATCGCCGATTGGCGAACGGCACGAATCGTGATGCGGCTGGCACCCCTCGAGGAGCCCCAGGCGATCACCGACGTGGATGTCGCCGTGGCCGCCGTGCTCGCCGATGCGGTGCCCCGGCAGCTCGACGGCGATGGCAATCGGCTCACCATCGCGCGGGCCCCAGGTGAGGCCTTGCGGCTGGTGCTGCCCCACGGCAGCTGGCCGGCCACAAGCCCCGTCTACCGGCCCGGGGAGGTGCTGCGGCTGGGAGTGCATCCGCTGCTGGTCGCCCGCGCCGGCTCCATGCCGCCGCGGGAACTGTCGCTGCGGGTGCGCGATGTCACTGCCGACGTCGAACTGCTGAGTGAAACCAAGCTCATTCATCCTGACGACACGCCGGCGGTGGCCGCCGGTGAGAATCTTGCGGCGCAGTCGTTTCAGCCGCTCGCGTTTGACATCGCTC
This sequence comes from uncultured Candidatus Kuenenia sp., assembly GCA_964477765.1. Taxonomy (GTDB): domain Bacteria; phylum Planctomycetota; class Planctomycetia; order Pirellulales; family UBA1268; genus CACORA01. Next base: position 1,174 of record CAYZFV010000050.1, on the reverse strand, counting down.
TGCCCGACCGGGATGCGGTGTGCTCGGTCATGCTCGAGATCGTCGAGCGGGGCAGCCTCGGCTGGTCGCGACCGGTGGCCAGCCGCACGTTTGAACTGCTCGCGGTGGGTGACGAGCCGGCGCCGGCCGCGGAAGGGGAATGGCGAGTCGTGTACGAACTCGATCCGGCCAGCCCTCGGCTTCACGAGCGGCTGCGGCGGCTCTCGAGCACGATCCCCTCGCTTCCCATGCCGGCGCTGCCGATGCCCGCGATGAAGCTGCCGGCGCTCCCCTTTCCCTCGATGACCCGTTCGAAGCTGCCGCTGCCGAGGATGCCGGCCGTGCCGCTGCCATCGGTCTCGTCGATCGTGCCGCGGATCAGCGGGCTGCTCGGCCATGGCGACTCGACCGTGGAGCCGCATCCGCTGGGGCCGATGCTGCAGCTGCCGCCCGCCCCTGCCGCCGGTCGGCCGACCTGGGAGGGGATCGTCGTGGCCGGGGCCGAGATCGGGCGGCCGCACCTGGTGGAGATCGAATATCCGCAGGACCAGCAGGCAACCTTCGGCGTGAGCGTGCTGGAGGCGGGCGACACCGGCGGGGTGGTGCAGTCCCGCTATGCCGGTGGCTTTGCGGTCGAGTCGCCCGCGGCCGGCATCTCGGCCCGTGATGAAGTAGGCCGCCACTCATTTGTCTTCTGGCCGACCAGCAGCAATCCGGTGGTGCTGGTGATGAATGCATCGCCGCAGACGCCTGCGTTGTTTGGCAAGGTGCGGGTGTTTACCGGGCCGGCCGGCGTGCCGCCGATGCAGGCCGTGGCTCCCACGGCGGCGGGCGTCGATCCCCGGGCGGGCCGACCGATCCATGGCTTCGTCGCGTCGCCGGCGGAGCTTGTCGCGAGCGGAGGTGGCAGCGTGGGCGCCGACACGGCGCGGCTGCCGGCAGACTGGGCCGGCACGCTGGCCGGCGTGCGACGATCGGCCGAGTGGCTGGCCGCCCAGGGGGCGGGCGGAGCGATGGTGACGGTATACCGAGACGGCGGCGCGATCTGGCCGGCCGAATGCACCAAGGGAGCGCCGCGGTGGAGTGGTGGGGGCGATGCCGGCCGCCGGGCGGCCGCGAGGGATGTGCTCGACGTGCTCTGTCGGGTGTATGGTCGGGAAGGGCTGCGGCTGGTGCCCGCCCTGTCGTTCAACGC
>CAYZFV010000049.1:0-8088 GCA_964477765.1 uncultured Candidatus Kuenenia sp. | reverse complement strand
CCGAGCACGAACGCAAGACCGATGCCGAGGGGCGGTGCACGTTTACGCCCAAGGAGGGCAACCTCGTGCTCGTCGTCACCCACCTCGTGAAGCCTGAGGAGCAGGGAGAGGGCTACGACAAAACTGCCTACGCGGCCACGCTCGTGATCGACGTGCCGCAGCGGTGCCCATGCTGCGAGTAGCCGTCAGACAAAAATGCTGTTGAGCGGGAGCGTGAGGCCGGGGAGCACGGGTGCCCCCGGCACGCTCTCGCCATCGTGATAGACCAGGATGTTTCCGTCTGGGACATGCGCCGTAAGCGTGCGGGCGGCAGGATCGACCACCCACACAAGCCGCGTACCGGCGGCCAGCCACTGACCCACCTTTGCGGTCACATCCTGCGGCTGGTCGTTGGGCGAAAGCACCTCCACGGCCAAGTCGGGCGGCCCCGGAAAAAAACCGGCGGGAATGCCGCTGGTGATGCGCTCCGCACGCACAAAAGCGACGTCCGGCGCCCGCACAGAATCAGGATTCCGCTCCAAGACAAACCCTGTCTCCGCCGCAAAGACGACACCCAACTTAGTGGGTTCGACAGCGTCGGCAATCGCCTTGGCGATCCGGGCTGCCACCGCGCCGTGCCGCGAACCGGCTGGCGACATCATCACGAGTTCCCCGCGGACCAGTTCGCAGCGGCCAAGATCGGCTGCCGCACGCGAAAGGGCGTCTGCGGTGGTGATCGCTGAAACAGACATCGGGCGAAATCCTCCGGACGATGCATCAGTATATCCGTCATTCAAAGGCTGATTGTTTTGGGAAAGTATACAGGAGTATAGTTGCACTGCAAGGCGATGCGTGCCGTTCCCGGGTTTCGCCGGATGAACGGTTCGCGGCGATCTACAATAGTGAGTGGCGAAGGCCGAATCGTGAGGCCACCGTCCACGCTCGAAGACCGAAGATCTCATGGATATGTCCACACATCTGCTGCTTGTGCCCACCGCAGGGGAGCGGCGCATCGTCGAGCGGGTCATGGGTTTGGGTGATTCCGGACGGGTGCGGATCGAGCTGTGTGGCTTCGGGCCGATTGCGGCCGCGGCCCGCACGGCCCACCTCGTGGCGACCTGCAAACCGGCCAGCGTGACGCTCGTCGGCATCGCCGGCACCCTCGACGACCAGCTTACGATCGGCCAGGCGTATCGGTTCGACGAGGTGGCCAGTTATGGCATCGGGGTTGGTAGCGGCAGCGATTTCCAGCCGGCAGCGGCGGTCGGCTGGCCGCAGTGGCCGGGCGATCAGGCGACAGGTCAGCATGCGGTGGGCGATCGGCTCGCTCACGCTGGTCGGTCAGCAGGCCATGTTTTGCTCACGGCCTGTGCGGCGTCGGCTGGGCCGGCCGACGTAACGCTGCGTCGTGCGTTGGTTCCCGACGCGGTTGCCGAAGACATGGAAGGCTTCGGGGTCGCCCTCGCCTGCGAACTCGCCGGTGTGCCCTGGACCATCATCCGCGGCATCTCAAATCGCGCCGGCGACCGCGACCATTCCCGCTGGTGCATCGAGCCGGCCCTCGCGGCCGCCGCGATGCTCGCCCTCGAGACTCTGGCGGAGGCAACGTGACGCAGACGATTCGGCTCGGCATCTCAACCTGCCCCAACGACACGTTTGCGTTTCACGGGCTGCTTACGCGAGCCGTCGATTGGCGGGGGCTCGACTTCGCCATCGAGCTGCTCGACATCCAGGAGCTTAACGGCCGGCTGCGGGCCGGAAGCTTCGACGTCGCCAAGGCGAGCTTTCATGCGGCGCTGCAGCTGGCCGACGCGTATGTCGTGCTGCCCAGCGGCTCGGCTCTCGGCTTTGGCGTCGGGCCGTTGCTGCTGGCAGCGCGGCCTGACACGCGTCCTGAACATTCCGACCAGGTCACGCTCCTGCCGGGCCGCGATACGACCGCCGCGCTCCTGTTCCAGCTCTTCCATCCATCCAGCACGCGGCTGGAACACGTTGTCTTCTCGGAGATCATGCCGCGGCTGCAGGCCGGGAGGGCCGACTTCGGCGCATGTATCCATGAAGGTCGCTTTACCTGGCAACAGCAGGGGCTTTTTCTGGTGGAAGACATGGGCACCCGCTGGGAAGAGGAGACCGGCAGCCCGTTGCCACTCGGCGGGATCGTCGCCAGCCGGCGGCTTTCTCCAGAGACGCTCGCCACGGTGCAGCACGTGATCCACGACTCGCTGCAGTTCGCGCTCGCCGATCGCCCTGCCGCGCTCCCCACGATGCGGAAGTATGCGCAGGAGTTTGACGATGCCGTGCTCATGCAGCATGTCGATCTGTATGTCAACGAGTGGACGCTCGATCTGGGTGACGGTGGCCGACAGTCCCTCGCTACGCTTTCCGCCCGAGCTGCGGCGGCTGGTATCGGGCGGGGCAAGCGACTCGAAGTATTTTCCGACTCAGTGTGACGCGATCCTTACCCATGATGCGATCGCGATCGCGGCCGTTTCGATCCGCAGGATATGGGCACCGAGGGAGAGCAGCTCAAATTCTGCGGCGACCGCCTGTTCCACCTCTTCCTCCGTGAAGCCGCCCTCAGGGCCGACGGCCGCGACGATCTCGGGGGTCGGCTGACCTGGAGCCATGAGAGGCAGTTCGCCGAGTGACGTGCCGCCGGGGTGGGCCACCAGCCGCACCGCAGCCGGATACCGGGCGGCGAGTTCGTGAAGCGTGGCAGGCGGGGCGATCTCCATCAGGAACGTGCGACCACACTGCTTGCAGGCCTCGATCACGCCCCGCTCGAGCCGGGCCCGGGCCGCGTCGGTCGCCTCGGCCACTCCGCGCTCCGTGATGAGCGGGACCAGCCGGGCTGTTCCCAACTCGGTGAGCTTCTCGACGAGCCACTTCTGTCGCTCACCCTTCGGCAGAGCGACGGCCAGCGTGAGCTGCAGGGAAGGCTTCGAACCGGTCATGAGTGGTTCACCGACCGTGACGGTCACCGCATCGCGACCGATCGCCGTGATGCAGGCCACCCACTCGGTGCCGCGGCCATCGAAGACGCGGATCGTGTCGCCCTCCTTGGCGCGGAGCACGCGACTGCAGTGCCGGGCCTCATCCCCCGTGAGGATGGCCTGACCGGCGGCAGGCGGCTCGGCAAGAAAAAATCGGTCGCTCATGGAGCGGAAAACCGTGGGCCAATTCGTCGTGACGTGGAGGGATCGGCTCTCTAGACTTCCGCCATGGTACGAGACCGCTGGCATTTCGCCGCACCCCCGTTTGCCGGTTCGCTGGAGCCGGCAACCTTTTATTGTGGCGGCCCGCAGGACGAGGCGCTGGCGCGGCTGGAATGGCTGCTCGAACAGCGGCAACGGTGTGGGCTGGTGACCGGTGAGGAAGGTGTCGGCAAGAGCCAACTCGCCACGATGGCGGTGCGACGGCTGGCCGGGCTCGGTGCCGAGACGGTGCTGCTCTCGCTGCGGGGCCTCGCGGCAGGGGACTGGCTCGACCTGCTCCTCGCCCGGCTCCCCCTCGATCCGGCCTCGCGGGCCGAGCCCTCGCGGCCGTGGCAGAAACTCGAAAACCGGCTCCGTGAAAATACCCTCATGGAGCGGCCCACGGCGATCATCGTCGACGACCTCGACCACGCACCCGATGACTGCCTCGATGGCTTGGCCCGGATCATCGGTGCCGCCGAGCCACTCTTCAGCCGCACGGTGGTCGTGGCGTTGGCCTCGTCGGCGGGCATGTCGCGGATTCCCGATGCGATTCGCAGCCGGGCGGCGGTGCGCGTGGAATTGACCCCCTGGGAAGAAGCCGATGTGGCCGGCTTTCTGGCCCGCTCCCTGGAACGCGTCGGCGGGCCGTCCGATCTGTTTTCACCCGAAGCGGTCGGCACGATCTCCCGGTTTGCGCTGGGGGTGCCGCGGGTGGTCTGCCAACTGGCCCATCTCGCGACCGTGGTGGCGGCTGGTGAACAACGCCATCAAATCGATGCCGCTGTGATCGAGGGCGTGTGGCGGGAACTCACCCCGGCGGCGGTGAACGCGATGCCGTCGCGGCGCGACGATGCGGATACCGACATGCCTGCCCAGCCGCGGGTACGCGTGGTCCGCAAGCTGTGGGGCTAGAAGCCTCCAGCCCCCGCGTCACGGTCGTGCCGATGGTCGCGGGGCGATGGCTGCCGGGGTCGTGATCCCGTACACTGCCGGTTTCGGTGTCTGTCCCCCGAGCCAGTTGTCGCGTGGCCCCATCTCCAGCATCTCGATCCGCATCCGCGTCGCCCTCGCGCATCGTGGCCGTTTCGCCCGATGATGGATCGGCGATCGATCTGCGAAACCCGCTGCTGGCGGCCGTGCTCGGCTGGCTGGTGCCCGGGCTCGGGCATCTCTACCAGGGGCGGGTGTTCAAGGGTCGGCTGTTTTTGGCCACGATTCTGGGCACGTTTCTCCTCGGCTGGTGGATCGGCGCCGGTCGGGTGGTGTTTCATGAGTGGCGACCGGCCGACAAGCGACTCGCCTTCATCGGACAAGCCGGCATCGGCCTCGCCGCCATCCCCGCCTTCATTCAGTCACGGCTCTTGAACGGGCCGGCCCGGCAGCCGCTCGGATGCAGCCGATGGTTCGCGCCGCCGGTTCGCAACGGGCAGTATGTCTCGGCTCGCTACGCCGCCCGGTTGGTTGCCGCCGAGCCGGCGATCGGGGCCGACGATTTTTTCGACCGTCCCCCGCTCAAACAGTTTCGCGGCGATGAACTGGCGATCTGGCAGTATCAGCTCGGCCGCGCCTTCGACATCGGCACGCTCTACACGATGCTCGCCGGAATGCTCAATATTCTCGTGGTGTTTGATGCTTGGGCCGGCCCGATGGGTGGCGGAGAGAACAAAAAGAAGCAGTCAGACGACGCCAAGACCGAAGTCGCGGCCGCCCCCGCCAGCTGAGCGGCGGCTCAACGCGGCCGGAAATCCTGCTACACTAAGCGGCTCTCTGAGAAAAGGAGTTCTCCCCATGACCGATCTCGTGGTCTCGTGCTTTGCGTTTGTCCCGCAGATGGCCTCGCTCATGGAGGCGGTGCCGGGGGTGTTTTTTGGCCTCCCGCTGATGGCTCTGGCGAGTTTCGTGTTTGCCGCCACGCATCACGAGGACGACGAGGCGATCGGCATGGCCACGCTCCACTGGACGGTGTGGATGGGGGGCGTGCTCGGCCTCGTCTTGGCGATCGTGCTCCTGCTGGGGTGGCTGTAGGAGCGGTCAGGTGGCTTCGAGGCGGCGGAGTTGGCCGCAGGCGGCATTGATCCGCGATCCCTTGCGGCGGCGTACCTGCACATTGACGCCGGCATCCCGCAGGATGCCGAGAAACCGCTCGCGGGCCGTGGCGGTCGGCTCCTTCCAGGGGAGCCCGTCGACGGGATTGTAGGGAATGACGTTGACCAGCGCCGCCCGGCCCCCGAGGAGCCGCACGAGCGTTGCGGCATGGTCGGGCGAGTCGTTCACCCCACCGAGCAGCACATACTCAAAGGTGAGCCTGCGGCCCGAGGTTTCCCAGTAGCGATCGGCCGCGGCCATGATCTCGGCCAGCCCGATCGACTTGTTGACCGGCACCAGCTTCGTGCGAAGGTCGTCATCGGCCGCATGGAGCGACACAGCCAGGTGGTAGCCGGGGTTTTCCGCGGTGAGTCGCTCCATCGCCGGCGGCAGGCCGACCGTGGAGATCGTGATCCGGCGTTGCGAGATCCCCAGCCCGTCGGGCCGCTGCGCCTCGGCCAGCGCCGGCAGCAGCCGGTCGAGATTCGCCAACGGCTCGCCCATGCCCATCACCACGATGTGGCTGATCCGCTCGTCGGGCGGCAGGAGCCGCGCCAGCCGCAGCAGCTGCTCGATGATCTCGCCGGTCGACAGGTTGCGGATTACGCCGTCGAGGCCGCTCGCGCAAAAGACACAGCCCATCGCACAGCCCACCTGGGAGCTGATGCAGACGGTGCGACGATCACCGTCGCGCAGCATCACGCACTCGATCCGCTGCCCATCGTGAAGCTGAAGGAGGAGCTTTTCGGTGCCGTCGTCGGCCTGGTGATGGCGGGCGATCGTCGTGGTCCAGAGCGTGAACGCGTCGGCGAGGTCGTCGCGCAGCACCTTGGGCAGGTCGGTCATCTCCTCGAACGATTCCACCCGGCTGGCAAACAGCCAGCGGCGGATCGCCTTGGCCCGCCAGGCGGGCTGGCCGTGGTCCTGAAGCCAGGATCCCAGCGGGGCATCGGGTTCGAGAAGGTGGGGCATCGATCGGCAGGGCCGCCACTGGCGGCGACCCGAGGGACGGACTACATTTTGAGAGATCTGAAGACATCATACCCCCAGTTTTCTTTCCCCGGATCGCCGGCCATGAACGAGAAACGCTTTGAGGAACGCACCGCCTGGGTCTATGACGAACGGGCGTTTCCGGTCTGGAACCGGTCGTTCGACAAGCACGACCGCACCGAAATGATCTCCGACGACCTGTGGGCCGGACGGAGTATTTCCGTGCTGCTGGCGGTGCTCGTGGCAATCGGCCTTTTGCTGGCGCTCGGCACGGTGGCCTTTGTGGCCAATTGGCGGTAGCCGACCGTTGACCGCTTCCTGGCCGGCCGGTAGTCTCCCTTGATAGACGTCAGGGGTTGGTAACCGGCGGGGGTGGTTTTTGATTCAGCAACACGTTCTTCAGCACGACGGGGCTTCCGCAGATTCGACGATCACGATCCATGCCCCGGCGAAGCTCAATCTTTCGCTGGCGGTGATCGACCGGCGGGCCGACGGCTATCACGACGTCGAGTCGCTGATGGTGCCGGTGACCTTGCACGACACGCTGCATGTGACGCCCACGGCCGAGCCGGGCATCTCCCTTCGGGTGCGGTGGGGGGGCAGGCTGGCGCGGATCGATCCGGCTTATTCGGGTGACGTGCCGACGGGGCCGGGCAACCTCGTGGTGCGGGCTGCCGAAGCGTTGGCCCGCGAGGCGGGGGTCGACCGCGGGCTCGAGATCGAACTTGTGAAGCAGATTCCTGCGGGCGCCGGCCTGGGTGGCGGCTCGAGCGATGCTGCCGCCGTGTTGCAGGCGGCCGTCGATGCCTGGCAGATCGACTGGCCTGTGGAGCGGATTGCGGCCCTCGGCGCCACGCTCGGCAGCGACATCCCCTGGTTCTTTGCCGGGGGGCCGGCGACGGTGAGCGGTCGCGGCGAGGAGGTGCGGCAGGTGGAAGGGACCCCGCCGCTGCCGGCCGTGATCGTGAAGCCGGCGGTCAGCCTGTCGACGGCGGCCGTGTATCGGGCGTGCCGGCCCGACCCGGTGCGGCGAGGTGATGCCGGGCGGCTGGCCGATGCGCTGCGGCGCGGCCTCCGTGCGGCGATTCCCCTGATGCACAACGCCTTGGAGCCACCTGCCCGCGGGTTGGCGCCGGAGGTTGACCGCCTGCTGGGCGACCTGCGGCGGGCCGGGGCGTTGCATCCGCTGCTCACCGGCAGCGGCAGTGCCTGCTTTGCGATCACCCGCACGGTCGTGGAGGCGCGGCATCTTGCCGCCCGGATGGAGGCCTTGGGCTGGCCGGCCGTGTTTCCGGTGCGATTGTGTGCATGAGCCGGTTGCGGCCTGGTCGTGGGGGAATGTATGGAAATCACCGAGGTTCGCATCAAGCTGGTGGAAAACACGGCAGAGCGGTTGCTGGCCTTCTGCTCGATCACGATCGACGGCGCCTTCGTGATCCGTGATCTCAAACTGATCGGTGGTCCGACGGGGCCGTTCGTGGCGATGCCCAGTCGGAAGCTCTGTACGCACTGCCGCGGATGCGGTTTCAAGAACCCGTTGCGGGCCGGCTTTTGCAATCAGTGCGGCGGCAAACTCTCGGAACACAACCCCCCACGCGATGACGATGGCCGCGTGCGGCTCTATGCCGACATCGCCCACCCGATCAATGCCGCCTGTCGTGAGCTGATTCAGCAGCGGGTGGTGGGAGAATACGAGAGCGAACTGGAACGCGCGAAACAGCCCGGCTACACATCCCGCTACGAACCGATGGGTGACGAAGATCGCCCCCGCCGGTAAAAACAGCTCCCAGGTCGCCGAGAGGCGTGTCTCCAAACAGCCGCCGGGCGCAAGCCGGCG
>CAYZFV010000048.1:0-5867 GCA_964477765.1 uncultured Candidatus Kuenenia sp. | reverse complement strand
TGGGTGGAGTAGAAGTCGATGTCGGAGGTGCGGCTCTTGGTCCGCCGCAGCCCCGGCGTGTCGATCGCCAGAAAAGAATGGCCGTCGACCTCGAACCGCACGTCGACACTGTCGCGGGTGGTGCCTGCCACCGGACTGGTGATCACCCGCTCCTCATGCGCCAACGAATTGACAAACGTGCTCTTGCCGACATTGCGGCGGCCGACGATCGCCAGCTTCATCTCGGGGAGTGCGGCCGTCGCCTCGTCGCCGTCGTTCGGCGGAGGCAGATGTGCGAGGATCGCCTCGATGAGGCCGGAACGGTTGCGGTTTTGCCGCACGCTCACCACCAGCGGCTCGCCGTAGCCGAGGGCGTCAAACTCGTGGGCGTGAACGTCAAACTTCGGGGCGTCGGCTTTATTCGCCACCAGAAGCACCGGCACCCCCGCCTTGCGGACACGGGCGGCCACCTCCTCATCGGCGGCCAGCGGGCCGCTGCGAACCTCCACAATGAACACGATCACCGCCGCCTCGGCCAGCCCGGCGGCGATCTGCCGGTCGATCTGCGCCGACAGGCCGTCGGGGTCGTCGAACCCCATGCCTCCGGTGTCGACAAGATCGACCACGCGGCCCTCGAGGTCGATCCGCTGCACGAGTCGATCCCGGGTGACGCCGGCCGTGGCATCCTCGATCGCCACCCGCTTTTCGACGAGCCAATTGAACAGGCTCGACTTGCCGACGTTGGGGCGGCCGACGATGACGACACGGGGAACGGTGGTCGATTGGAATTTTGATGGCACGCGGATAGCCACGCCAAGCGATGGCCCCAGAAACAACTCGACCGAAAAGAACCCGGCCGAACGCTCCCGCTACCCGGCTATCACAGAACCGGACGCCGACGTCGGAAGCAGTTCGGAGAGCAAGGATATCATGTTTTCAGAGTTAATTGGGATCTGCAGCAGCCGGCGACGGTCGTCGAACTGAGCCGCTTGCAACACACCTTCCTGGCGGCCGCTCGCGATCAGAATTGCCGGCACCTCGGCGTAAAAAGCATCGGTCGAGAGTTCGTTAAAGGCCTCCACCGCCTCGTCCCCCAGTTCCTGGGCACTGATCACCAGGCAGTCGGCCGGCAGTGGGCGTGTGGCAAACCGCGACAGCGCCCGCCGCGGGCTCTCCGTGAGCAGCACCCGATAGCCGAGTTTTTGCAGAAAGCGGCGGAGTGTTTCCTGGGATTTCCGCGACTTCTCCACCAGCATCACGGTCGGCTGCCGATTCACTTTGGCCGCGGCTGGCGTTGCGGCCGGCGTCACGACGGCCTTCGCCTGGGGCGAAGCGGCCTTTTCCAGTGCGCTGGCGGGCGTCGCCCGCAGCTCAGAGGCGTCTGGATCGGCCGCCACCTGAGAGAGCAACGCCTCCACGGCCCGCCGCACGTCGCCCGCCGACTGAAACCGCTCCTCGGGGTCGAGCGCCATCATCTTCGCCACCACATTGACGACTTCCCGCGGCAACGCAGGGGCGGTGTCCCCCAGCGGAATCACCGACGTGAACCGCTGCGGGCTTCCCCGCACGGCGCGGTCCCGCGATTCCTGCAGCGCCGAATGCCCGGCCAGCGTGAGGTAGGCGAGCGTCCCGAGAAAGTAGATGTCGCCCTTCACGGAATCGTTGGGCTTGCCCGACGCCCGTTCGAGGGTGGCGTAGTCGATCGTCCGTGGCTGCGCCGAACTGAGGGACTTGTCGGTCGCGGCTGCGACCCCCGCCAGGCCGAAGTCGACGAGCTTGGCCACACCCGACGACGAGATCAGCACGTTGGAGGCCTTCATATCGCGATGGGTGACACCCTTGCCATGGGCATATTCCAACGCCGTCGTCACCTGCCGGACGATGTCGAGGCTCCGACCCACATCAAAGGCTCCACGCAGGCGGACGAGTTCCCGCAGGTTTTGCCCTTCCACGAATTCCATCGTGATGAAGCTGAAGCCGTCCTCATGGCCGACATCTTCGATCCTCACGATGTTGGGATGGTCGAGGAGCCGGCCTGTCATGCCTTCCCGCTGGAAGGCGGCCCGCCTCGCAGGGTCGTTGGAGTAGCGGTTGCGGAGCACCTTCACGGCCAGAATCGTGCCGGTGAAGCGATCGACGGCCCGATAGACGCGGGCGAACGAACCGGCGCCAACCTGGTAGAGCACTTTCGCCCGTCCATAAAAATAGCCGTGGCGGTCTCCCTTCAGAATCCGCTCCGCCTGGTAGCGGGTGATCAGCTCGCGCCGTAGCAGCGCCTGAAAAAAGGTATCCAGCGGCGCGTTGGTGCCGCCGAGATCGGCGATCACCCGGTTGAGGTCACCGGGATCGAAGAGGTCGAGATCCCGGATCCGCGTGGCCGCTTCGTCGGTAGTGGTGGGAATCAAGCTGCTCATACACAACTCACGCCCCGTTCACTTTGCACGATCAGGGGCGAGCCGCAAGGGGAAAAACTGCCCAAGACGGGAAAACCGGGCAAAACGATCAGGCTGCTCTGGAGCCTGGAGCGCACGGGGTGGTAGAAGCACCCCCCCCGGTTGCGTCCCAGGCCAGCTGCCATGTCCCCCGTCCCGGTCGCTTCGACGGTTTCTCGCTCCGCGCTGGCCCTCGCGGTGGCCGCGGCCTGCGCTGCCGCCGCCCCTGGACTCGGGGCCGCCGTGATCGAGGACGCCTGTGACGGCCCCCAGCCGACCTGGAATCTCGTTCCGTCCGACACCGCCCCCCGCGTGTTGGCCCATGATCGCAGCGCGGCCGCCGCCCGCCGTGGCGACGCGGGCGAACGGTTTGTCATCGATGCCTCCGCCGGCACGACGCTCACCGTGGAAATCCCCATCGGAAACGCCGCAGTGATCGATGAATTGGCCGCCGAAGTGTGGGTGCGGTCGAATCGCCCCGACATTCGGATCGCGGCGAAGGTGCGGCTTCCCCAGTTTCCGGCATCCACTTCGGGCACGCCGGTGGAGGTGCTCGTGCCGGGAACGCGATCCCGGGCCATCGACCGCTGGCAACGGCTGACGGTGACAGGGGTGCCCGCGACACTCCGGCGACAACTCCCGGCGCTCCATGCCCAGCACGGCCCCCATGGCAGCCTCGCCGGAGCGGTGGTGACGCAGATCGTGCTCGAGCTCTACTCGTCGCCGGGGCGCTACGACGTGGCCATCGACGATCTCCGCGTCACCGGAATGATCGAGACTCCCGCACCAGCCGGCGCGACGGCCGGCACCACTCCGCGGTCCGATCCCGCCGTGCGGCCAGCCGCCGCGTTTGCGGCTGCTGGAGCCTCCGCCGTGCCTCAGCCGCCCCCGCAGGATCCTCCGAGCGGTCTCAACCGCGGCGTGCTCGAAGTGGCCGGGCTGCCGTTTTTTCCACGGGCCATCGATCATCATGGCGAACCGCTCGAGCAGCTCGCCGCACTCGGCTTCAACTGCGTGCGACTGCGTGAACCGGCCTCGGGCGACCTCATCGAGGAGGCCCGGCGGGCCGACGTGTGGCTCATCTGCCCGCCCCCCGCTCTGCCACACGTCGACGTCCGCGATCCCGATGCGATGCCGCTCTTCTCGGCCAACTGGGATCGCGTGTTGATGTGGGACCTGGGCACCGGCCTCACCGAAGACAGCATCGAGGATCTCGCCGAACGCGGCCGACGGCTCCGGGCCTGCGACCAGCGGGCGGGCCGGCCACTGATTGCCGCCGCCGACTCGGGTGTCCGCGCGGTCTCCCGGCATGTCGACATGATCGTGGCCCGCAAGACCGTGCTCGGCACCAGCCTCGAACTTCTCGATTATCAGACCTGGCTGCGGGAACGCCCCCGGCTCATGCGGCCCGGCACACCCCTGCTGGCGAGCCTCTCGACCGAACTCGACCCGCACACGGCCCGGCAGGCCGCCGCCCTCGCCGGCATCGGCGGCAACGGCCTCGCGGTTGATCCCGAGAGCCTGTCGCTGGCCGCGCTGGCCACCGTGGCCGCCGGCGCGCGGGGCATCCTGTTCACGTCATCCCGACGAATCGACGGCAGCGACGCCGAGTCGCGAGCCCGGGCGGTGGCGGTGCAGGCGATGAACCTGCGGCTCAAGATTCTTGAACCCTGGGCGGCCGCGGGCCGCTTCGCCGCCGCGGGGCAGGCCAGCGACGGCGAAGTGCAAACCGCGGTGCTCGAGGCGGCTCGGGCGCGGGTCGTGCTCGCCTGGCGGTGCGTGCAAGGATCGCAGATCGTGGCCCGGCATTATCACGGCGACGTGCCCGATGCCGCCACGCCGCTCACGCTGCTGGTGCCGGGTGTGCCCGAGGCCCATCGCGCCTGGGAGATCAGCCCGGCCGGCTTGCGGCCGCTCAAGACGCGGCGGGTGACCGGTGGCGTGTCGGTGACCCTCGAAACGTTTCACTCGCAAGCCCTGGTGCTTTTCAGCGGTGAGCCGGCGGTCACGGCACACGTGCAGGAGCGGGTTCGGGAGCTGGCTCCGCTGATGCTGGCCTCGGCGCGGGCGCGGGCGGCCGGCATGCTGGCGGCCGGCAGCCAACTCCTGGGGCGGCTGCCGCCCACGGCGCTCGGCACGCTCCCTGCGGCCAACATGCTCGCGGTCGCCCGGCAAGACGCGATCGCGGCGGAGTCGCTCATGGCCACCGATCCGGCCACCGCCGTCACGAAGTTTCACCGCGCCATCGCCATCGGCAGCCAGGTGGAGCGACTGGCCTGGGAACGAGGCGTGCTGGCAACCGGCTCGATGGTGGCCAGCCCGCTCTCGGCATCGGATGTCACGCTCGCGGAGCACTGGCGGTTTATCGAGGCCCTCGGCGCCACGTCGCAGGGGCCAAACATGCTTCCAGGTGGCGCGATGGAACAACTCGACGACCTGTCAGGAAATGGCTGGAGACATTTCGCCGTGCAGGATGCGGCGGTTCGCACCGCGGTGGAGATCACCCGCGGCAACCCGTTCGACGGCGCTGCCTGCCTGACGATCCGCGCGACCCCGGCAAACCCGGCCGAGCCGCCCGTCGTGCTCGAGACTCCGCCGGTGTGGATCACCACGCCCCCGCTCTCGGCACCTCCCGGAAAGCTCGTCGAAATCGAGGCCCAGGTGGCCGTCGATGAGCCGATTCAAGGCAGTGTTGACGGCCTGCTCGTCTTCGACTCTTTCGGTGGGCCGGCCCTGGCCGAACGCGTCGGCCAAACGAAGGGCTGGCGGCGATTGGTGCTCTACCGCATCGTGCCGGCCGATACCACGACGCCGCTTTTCGTCACCTTCGCGATGACGGGCCTGGGCACGGCAAGGCTCGACGAGGTGGCGATTCGCGTGATCGAACGCGGCGGCGGCGGCACGCCGGCCGGCATCGTCTCGACTGCTCCCGGGGCTCCACCGGGAGCAACGATGGCGAGCCCCGGCGATCTGCTCGGGCCGGGTGCCGTCCCGCCGCCTCCCCTTCCCATGCGGCAGCCTCCTGCCGTGGCCACCCCCAGTGCCCCACCCGATGCCGGCGACAGTGGCTGGCCGGGCATGAATCTCGCCTGGCCCAAGCTCCCCTTCAGTTCACCCAACGCGCCACCCCCCGGCCCCGGCGGCGGCACCGTCGACCCGTTCAAGCGCGCCCGCGGGTGACACCTTTCGCGCGGGCCTCGCGATCCTCGCCGGCAGCGTTCTGCCCCCCTCCACCAGGGAGCACCGGGCGCGAGCCTGGTGGCCTGCGGCAGCGCCAAATCGTGCGTCAGCCCGCGGGCTTGCGCACCGCGGCTTCCTGGGATGCGCTCTCCATCAGGGAGCACCGGGCGCGAGCCCGGTGGCCTGCGGCAGCGCCGACTCGTGCGTCAGCCCGCGGGCTTGCGCACCGCGGCTTCCTGGGATGCGCTCTCCACCAGGGAGCACCGGGCGCGAGCC
>CAYZFV010000047.1:0-3797 GCA_964477765.1 uncultured Candidatus Kuenenia sp. | reverse complement strand
TGTAGAAGATCGTCGGCTTCTCCTGCTCGATGATCTCCCAGAAGCGGCCTTCGTGCGGGGCGTTGGGAGCGCCTTCGTAGATCAGGATGCTCGCCCCGGCGGCCAGCGGGCCGTAGGTCACATAGCTGTGGCCGGTGATCCAGCCGCAGTCGGCCGTGCACCAGAAAAGATCATCGTCACGAATGTCAAACACCCACTCGGTCGTCGTCTTGGCCCACAAGACATAGCCACCGGTCGTGTGCTTGATCCCCTTCGGCTTCGCGGTCGAGCCGCTCGTGTACAGAATGAAGAGCGGCGCTTCGGAGCTCAGCGGCACCGGGGGCGTGTCGGCGGGCATGCCGTCGACAAGATCGTGCCACCAGATATCGCGGCCGGCCACCATGTCGACCGGCTGGCCCGTCCGCTTGAGCACGATCACATGCTTCACGGTCGTCGGCTCATGCGCGGCCGACCTCAGCGCCTCATCGACATTTTTCTTGAGCGGCAGCTGCGCCCCCCGCCGCCAGCCGCCATCGGCGGTGATCACGGCCACGGCCCGGGCGTCTTGGTTGCGATCGGCGATCGCCTCGCTCGAGAAGCCGCCGAAGATCACCGAATGGACGGCCCCGATCCGGGCGCAGGCGAGCATCGCGATCACGAGCTCCGGCGTCATCGGCATGTAGATGGAGACCACCTCGCCCGGCTTGATGCCGAGTTTCTGGAGGCCGGCAGCCACCTTGCAGACCTCCGCGTGGAGTTGCCGATAGGTGAACTCGCGGCGCTCGCCTGTCGGTTCGCCGACCCACACCAGCGCCGTCTTGTCGCCTTTGCCGGTGGCGATCTGATGGTCGAGGCAGCAGGCCGAGGCGTTGATCTGCCCATCGACAAACCAGGTCGCATGCGGCGGCTTCCAGTCGAGCACCTTCGTGTAGGGTTTGATCCACGGCAGGGCCCGAGCCCGGGAATCCCAGAAGCCGTCGAGGTTGTCGCGGGCCTCGTCGTAGAGCCGGCGGTAGTCGTCAAGCGACCCGATCCGTGCCTTGCTCACAAACTCAGCCGGCGGCGGAAACACCCGGTCTTCCTGCATCACGCTGGCAACCCTGCCGGCAGCCTTCCCTGGAGACTTCTCTGATGCACTCATGAACAACCCCCGTCGGTCGATGCTGAAAAGCCCTCTGCCACGTGCGGGCCCGAAAATCAGACCATGCCGATCGATATGGAGCAATCCCCCGCCATCTCCGGCGGGCCGCGTTCGTATCGTGCCGTTGCAGGAGTCCGGATACACTGTTGGCTCTCCTGAGCGGCTCGCCTCCCTGGCCGCGATCCCATCACGGCTTTCCTGTCTGCGACCCATGAAGACCGTGCTACCCACCACCGACCTGCTGCGGGGAGCGAAACACTTCGGGGCGGCCCTGCTTGGCAGCTTCCGCGACCTCCTGCCGATCATCGTGGTGATCGGCGGATTTCAGGCGGTGGTCTTCCGCCAACCACTGGAGAACTTCGTGTCGATCGGAGCCGGCCTGATGCTGGTCGTCGTGGGACTGACGCTGTTTGTCTTCGGCCTGGAACTCGGCCTGTTTCCTGTCGGCGAACAGATGGCCCACGCCTTCGCCCGCAAGGGAAGCGTACCGTGGCTGGTTGCCTTCGCCTTTGCTTTGGGGTTCGGCACCACGGTGGCTGAACCCGCCCTGATTGCGGTGGCAGCCGAAGCGGCGAGCCTCACTGGTGGAGGGGAGGCGTGGCAGACCGCGCTGCGATTCACGGTCGCCACGTCGGTCGGAATGGCGCTCGTCATCGGAGTGCTGCGAATCCTGCTCGGTTGGCCGATCCAATGGTTGATCATCGGGGGCTACCTCATGATCATGGCGTTGACCCCGTTGGCCCCCGCGGCGATCGTTGGCGTCGCCTATGATTCGGGCGGCGTGACGACATCGACGATCACCGTCCCACTCACAGCCGCCCTGGGAGTCGGCCTCGCCGGGAGCATTCGCGGACGCAACCCACTCATCGATGGATTCGGTCTGATCGCACTGGCATCGCTGACACCTATCCTGTTTGTCCTCATCTTTGGGACGGTCTGGCCGGTCGACGGCTCGGGAAAGTGACCGGACCGCGGAATGACGCTGATGAACGTCTTCTTCGAACTCACCGTTCGGCTTCTCGACTCGTTCGCGTCCACCATCGGTGATGTTGCGCCGATCGTCCTGATCATCGCGTTCTTCCAGTTCGTCATCCTCCGGCGGCGCATTGCCGATCCTGCAAAGGTGGTACTTGGTATAGCGGCAGTGGTCGCCGGGCTCGCGCTCTTTCTCGTCGGTCTCGAGGTGGGGCTGTTTCCGCTCGGCAGGACGATGGCCCGCCAACTGTCGGCCCCGGCATTCGTGACGGACGGTAGCCTGGCGGCCGATGTGGATTGGACGTCGTACCGGCTCACGTACCTGTTCGCCTTCTGCCTCGGCTTCGCCACCACGATCGCCGAGCCTGCTCTCATGTCTGTCGCCGTCAAAGCCGGACAGGTTTCGGCCGGAAGCATCAATCCACTCGGCCTGCGAATCGCCGTCGCCCTTGGCGCCGGCGCAGGTGTCACCCTGGGCGTGGTGCGGATTTGCGCGGGAATCCCGCTCCCCGTTTTCATGATCGTCGGGTATTTCCTCGTCATCATCCAAACCTTTCTTGCCCCGCGAGCGATCATTCCGTTGGCCTATGATTCCGGTGGCGTGACAACATCGACCGTGACCGTGCCGATGGTGGCGGCGCTCGGGCTCGGGCTGGCGGAACAGGTGCCTGGCCGATCGCCCTTGGTAGACGGCTTCGGCCTGATTGCGTCAACCGCACTGTGTCCTATGCTCACGGTCATGGGCTACGCCCAATTGGCCGAGTGGCGATCACGGCGCCGGTTTCGGTCCCCCTCCGCGAAGGTTTGACGGCCATGCACTTCAAGCTCATCATCGCTTTCGTCGAAGACGACAAGACCTGCGACGTCATGCAGGCGGCCCGTGAGGCCGGCGCGACGGGCGCCACGATCATTCCCAACGCCCGTGGCGAGGGCCTCAAGCCTGCCAAGACGTTTTTTGGCCTGTCGCTCGAGAGCCAGCGGGACGTGCTTCTCTTCCTGGTGGAGGAGCATCTCTCGCGGTCGATCCTCGAGACGATCGAGCAGACCGGGCAATTCGATTCGACCCCGGGAACGGGTATCGCGTTCATGATCGACGTCGAGGATGCGGTGGGCGTGGCCCATCAGGCGGCCTCGATCGCCCCGAGGATGGAGGAACACTTATGAGCGACCGACAGACGGTCCGGGTCCGTGACGTGATGAAGCGGGAGTTTGACCTCGTCGACGGCAAACTGACCGTCCGCGAAGCCCTCGACGCGATGCGACACGTCGAGACCCGGGCGCTCATCGTCGACAAGCGTCATGCCGACGACGAGTATGGAATCGTGCTGCTCTCCGACATCGCTAAGAAGGTGTTGGCGGCAGACCGCTCCCCCGACCGGGTAAACCTCTATGAAATCATGAGCAAGCCGGTCCTCGGCATCGATCCGGAGATGGACATCCGCTACTGCGCCCGGCTCCTCGAGCGGTTCGGCATCATGCGGGCCCCCGTGATCGAGCATCGAACCGTGATCGGCGTCGTGAGTTTTCACGATCTCGTGCTGCGGGGAATGCGGACCGGCGGCTGACGGCCCGCCCGCGAAAGGTGTGGACAAGCGACTGGCTCGTCAGGAGAGCATCGAATCGTCGAGGAGCGACTCGATCCGGCTGAAGACGTCGGCGATCTCGTCGGCGTCGGGCAGGAGCGTCACCCGGGAGTGATCGG
>CAYZFV010000046.1:0-3456 GCA_964477765.1 uncultured Candidatus Kuenenia sp. | reverse complement strand
GAGGTGGTGCGTGGCTATGCGGCGGCGGGAGCGGCGGCGCTGTCGGTGCTCACCGATGCCTGGGACTTTGGCGGCAGCCTCGTCGATCTCGAGACGGCACGGATCGCCGTGTCGCTGCCGGTGTTGCGCAAGGAATTTGTCATCGACCGCTACCAGGTGATCGAGGCCCGGGCCCACGGTGCCGATGCCGTGCTGCTCATCGCCGAATGCCTCGACGACTGCCACCTGCGGAGTCTGTATCGCGATATTCTCGACCTCGACATGACGCCGCTGGTGGAACTCCACGACGAAGAGAATCTGCCGCGGGTGCTCGATCTGGGGGCCACGCTCGTGGGCATCAACAATCGCAACCTGAAGACGATGACGACCGATCTCGACCATGTGTTGCGGCTGCGGGGGCGGGTGCCCGACGACGTGGTGCTCGTCGCCGAGAGTGGCATCAAGAGCCATGGCGACGTCAAGCGGCTGGAGGCGGCGGGTATCGGGGCGATGCTGGTGGGCGAGTCACTGCTCAAGCAGCCCGATCCGGGGGCCGCCGCCGCCATCCTTCTCGGGCGGGCCATGTAGGACAGCTTTTCCAAACTGTCATCGATGGCTGGTCAGAAGCATGACAGGCTGCAGCCGGTCCTACTTCACGAAGCGGTAGCCGGTGCCGCGGATCGAGAGGAAGTGCTTGGGCTGGGAAGGGTTTTCTTCAAACGACTTCCGCAGGCTGAGCATAAAGGTGTCGATCGTGCGGGTGGCCGGCGCCCGCGTGAGGCCCCACACGTTTTTGAGGAGTTCCTCCCGCGATACCACCATGCCCTCGTGCTCCACCAGATAGCGGAGGAGTTTCATCTCGAGATTGGTGAGCCGCACCGGTTTCCCATCGGCCGAGGCTTCCCAGGTGTCGAAATTGACCTCCGCGGAGCCGAAGCGGACGACACTGCCGCGGCCGCCGTTGCTCTCGCTCGGGGCCGGCCGCTCGGTCCGCCCGCGGCGGGCCAAAAGATTGCGGATCACCGAGAGGAGTTCTTCCAGATCGAAGGGCTTCTGGAGGTAGACGTCGGTGCCGGCGTCGAAGCCCCGGATGCGATCTTCGACGAGCGTGCGGGCGGTGAGCATCACCACCGGCACGGGGCTGCCCTGGCTCCGGATCGCCTCGCACACGGCATACCCGCTCATGCCGGGCAGCATCAGATCGAGCACGACGAGATCGACCGGCGGCTCGGCCGACTCCACCGCCGCCACGGCCGCCGGGCCATCGCCCACGGCCGTGACACGATAGCCTTCCGACTCGAGGTTGAACTTGATGCCGATGGCGAGGTGCTGCTCGTCTTCGACGACGAGAATGTGGGCCATGGCTCTATCGTACAAGCACGGTTCGCTCGCGGACAGGCTTGGCGTAGCCGTGGCCCACGAACCATTCCCAGGCGTCTTGTGCAGTGTTTTCCAGAGGCCGGAAGGTGTAGCCGAGTTCCTGTTTGGCCCGGTCGCACGAGAAGTGATGGCGCAGCATCGACATCGAGACGGCCGCGGAGTTGACGGCGGGCTCACGGCTGGAGACAAGCCCGGCGAGATCACCGCACCAGCCGACGATGCGGAGCACCACCGGCCCCACGGTGCCGAGCGGCTGGGTGCGACCGCCGACTCTGGCAAAGAGTTTCCAGGCATCGAGGTAGGAGAGCGAGTGACCCCCGAGAATGTAGCGGCGACCGGTCTGGCCGCGCTCCACCGCCGCCAGGATGCCGGCCGCCACGTCGCGCACGTCGACGAAATCATTGCCTCCCGGCGGCGCGAAGAGCCCCTTGCCGGAAGCGACCTCGACGAGCATGCGACCGCTCGAGGGCTTCCAGTCCCACGGCCCGAGCATGAAAACCGGATTGACGATCACGGCATCGAGCCCGCGATCGATCTCGCGGAGCACCGCCTCTTCGGCCTCCCGCTTGGTGACCACGTAGGGACACTCGGGCATGACGCCCGGGGGAGTCTCTTCGTCGGCCGGCGTGCCGTCGTGTCGCAGCCCGATGGCATCGACGCTCGACACATGGACCAGCCGGGCACCCGCCCGCCGGGCACAACGGGCGACCAGTTCCGTGCCCCGCACATTGACCCCGTGCATCTCGTCGCGATGTCGCCAGCCGCAATGCACCATGGCGGCGGAGTGGACCACGAACGAGCTGCCATCGATGGCCTGCTGGAGGGCCTGTTCGTCGGCGAGCGTGCCACTGGCCGTTTCGATCGGCAGGCCGGCGAGGGCCGGATCGTCGGCGGCCCGGTTTGGCCGGACCAATGCCCGCACGCTGCGGCCCCGATTGAGCAGCATCCTCACGACGTTGTTGCCGACCAGACCGGTCGCACCG
Organism: uncultured Candidatus Kuenenia sp.; assembly: GCA_964477765.1. Lineage (GTDB taxonomy): Bacteria > Planctomycetota > Planctomycetia > Pirellulales > UBA1268 > CACORA01. Next base: position 1,114 of record CAYZFV010000046.1, on the reverse strand, counting down.
GTCACAACGCAATCAACGGCCGCCCCAGACTGCGGAGACGACTGGTCGCCGCAGGATGCGGCGACGGTCGAGTTGGTTTTCGTGGTCGCGTCCATCATCAGGCTCGCTCCTCAGGCCTCCGTGCATGGACCGGGCTGTGCGATCCTTCGAACGGCACCCGACCGCTTTTCAGATCGACCGGAAACCCCGGTCGACTTTCACAGCGGTGTCACGGGCCCGGATTTGACGAACCCGCTGAGGCGGCGGAAGATGCTGATTGCAATCGTCCGAAGTGCTTGAAAACCAAGGGTTTTTGGCCACGGATGGCCAGTCAGGGAGGTGCTGTCGCGTGATGGATCTACAAGTGCGGCCGGTCGAGACCCGGGCCGAGCAAAAACGATTTATTCGGCTGCCCTGGCGGATCTACGCGACCGACCCCTGTTGGATGCCACCGTTGGTCATGGCTCAGGAGGAGTTGCTCGGGTTTCGGCCCCATCCGTTCTACGAGAAGTCGCGGTCGCAATCATTTCTGGCGAGTCGGGGTGGCACGGACGTCGGCCGGATCACGGCGATCGTCAACGCAGGCCACATCGAGCGATATCACGAGCAACGGGGCTTTTTCGGGTTTTTCGAGTGCGACGACGACCCGGCCGCGGCTCGGGCGCTGTTTGGGGCGGCCCGCGACTGGCTCCATGCCCAGGGCATGACCTGCATCCGCGGCCCGGCGAACCCCTCGCTCAACTATGAGTGTGGACTGCTCATCGAAGGCTTCGACACGCCCCCGTTTTTCATGATGACGCATAACCGGCCGTATTACGCCGGGCTCGTCGAAGCCAACGGCTTCCACAAGGTCGAAGACCTCTTTGCCTTCTGGGGCCGCATGTCGATGCTCGAAAGCATCGATCAGAAGCTCGGCGTGATGGTGGAGGGGGTGAAGGAGCGGTTTGGGGTGACGGTGCGGCCGCTCGATCGCAGTCGCTTCGCCGAAGAAGTGCGGATGTTTCTCAACATCTACAACTCGAGCCTCGCCGGCACCTGGGGATTTGTGCCGCTCTCCCCGGGCGAAGTGGATCACATGGCGGCCAGCCTCAAGCACCTGATCGTGCCGGAACTCGCCCTCGTGGCGGAGGTGGAG
>CAYZFV010000045.1:0-18062 GCA_964477765.1 uncultured Candidatus Kuenenia sp. | reverse complement strand
GGGCCTCGATTTCAGCGAGCGTTTTCCCGATTTCGCCCAGCCGATTTTCCGCGTCGGCAAGCGTGGCTTTACCCTCGTTGATGAGCGCGTTTTCGTGGTCAACGGCATCGGCGGCCGCCTCGAGCTCCGCCAAACGTGCGGCCGCCTGCGCCGCGGCATCGCGGGCCGTTGCCAGGTCGGCCGCGGCCACACTGAGCCGGGAACCGGCCTTCACATTTCCATTCGCCGTGTAGTTCGCGTGGTGTTCCTTGGCGATCCGATCGCCCGTCGCGGTGTCCTGCCGCGACTCGGCCAGGTTGGTGCCAGACATGCTCTTCAGCCGAGCGTCGAGCTCCTTCGCGGCGTCTCCGAGGGCGTCTTTGTTGGTGGGGTCTTCACCCGCCTCACCCTGCCGGGCCCAGAGGTGTGACCAGCCGCCAAACGGGCCGCGGGACTGCGTGTGATCGAACCCGAGCAACTCCCGCAGCCGCACCTCGGCGTCGGCGCCCGTCTTGACCGTACCATTCGGTTCGATCAGCCGTGCCACAGCTTGCGGACCTTTGAAAATCTTGTGGATCGCGTAGCGTTGGCCATGACGCTCGAACTCGAGCGACACCTCGGGCGGCCCGCCGCCGGCCCGGGGCTTGAGGCCATCGAGATTGTCGGCGGTCGAGCGGTATGGGTAGCAGAGCACCCGTTCGATCGCATCGACGAGCGTGCTTTTGCCGGACTCGTTGGGGCCGATCACGACCGTGCGCTCCCGGTCGAAGCTGACCGTGAGATCCTCATGCATGCGGACATTCTTGACCGTGACGGAAAGGATCCTCATGGGTCATCTCCGGCGTTGGCGAACTCGTGGAGCAGGGCGATTGCGGTGCCAGCGAGCGCCGCTTCCTCGCCGCCACCCGTGATCTGGCTCTGCAGCTCTCGGGCCACGTGGGCGATCAGCGGATTGGCCGTGGTGTGAACAAGCGCGGCGATCTCGTCGGCCGTCGGGGCGACCGCCACGGACCCGTCGCGCCGCAGGTCGAGCAGCGCTGCTTGCCACTCCTCGAGAGTCGCGGCGAGCTCTGAGTGGCCCGCGAGGCCGAGGCTGCCGCCGAGCGACAACTTGAGGAGCGACAGGCTGCGTTCGGCGTCGCCTACGAGATGGTCGAGTGCGTCTTTGAGCGCCGCCGGCCCGGCATCTGTGGCGAATGTCGCGGTGTGCTCGAGCCAGCGGGTATGGCCGGTTTGCACGGGTTCCACCATGGGCGCCCCGCCACGGCGCACCTCGACGACCGCCACGTGCCCGGTTCGCTGCCCCTCCTTCGGGAAGCGGTCGGTCTCATGGCTGCCGGAGTACCAAGCCTTGTCGCCCGCCTGGACCATCCCGTGCCAGTCACCGAGTGCGACGTAGTCGATTTCGGAGAGCGGGAGGCGGTCGAGTTCGATGAAGTTTGCCTGGCGGCCGCCGTCCTCTTCGTCGCCATCCTGCCTGAAGTTCAGCGTGCTGCCGTGGGCGAGCACGATCCGTGGCCGGTCGTCGAGGCCCGTGAAGTCGTGGCTGCGAATCCACGCACATGGATCCTCGCTGGTCTGCCGCCGGCTCAGCGGGCACGGAAACAGGACGTATCCCTCTTCCTCGACGGGCGTCGCATCCAGCAGCACGCGGAGGTTTGGCGAGCGATCTCTGCTGACCCGGAGAAAGAATGGCTGCGACCAGACGCTCCCGGGGCCGGCATGGTCGTGGTTGCCCGGGATGACGTAGACGGGCACGCCGATCGAATCAATCGCAGCGCACGCGTCGGACACGGTGGTGTTCGTGGGGCTGTTGGAGTCGAACACGTCGCCTGCCACCACGACGAAGGCGGCGTTTCTCGCGCGGACGACCTCACCGATCCGCTTGATGGCGGCAATCCGCTGCTCCTGGAGCCGCATGCGCTTGGCGTCGTCGGCGACGCGGGAAAACGGCTTGCCGAGCTGCCAGTCGGCGGTGTGGATGATCCGAATCGACATGGTGTGAGGCGCTCCTGCGACCACGGCCGTCCATCGGCCGCCGGGCAAAATCCTACTTCTTTACGGCCGACCCGTGCCGGCGCTTCGTTTGACGACGTCACAAAAAACGATTCAGGTTTTACAGCCGGAAAAGGCTGCGGCAGGTACCGCGTTGGGGGGCGAAGACGGCGATCACCCAGTTGTTCGGTTAGCGGCACGTGACCGGGGAGAGGCGAAACGCTGGTGCCGAAATAGAATTGGGCCGCAACAATGGACAATCCTGGTGCTTGACAAAACATGAACGTCCGTATATCATGATCGCCATCTGGACTTCCCTGGGGAACAGACGATGACGAGGGTAACGATCGATGCCCAGACGCTTCAACGACTGCGTTCAATCTCAGACGGGGCGCAACTCTGCGACGATGAAGGCCATGTTGTGGGCTACTTCCGGCCGGCGTGCGGCACGCAGAGGTATCCGGAGCCGCCGGCATTGCCCCCCGAAGAGTTGCAGCGCCGACTCGCCACCGCAGACGGCCGAACGATCGCCGAGATTCTGGCGGATCTCGCAGGTCGCTCGTGATGTATCGTCCAGCCGACACAAGGCCGCGTCGTGATTGTCCAATTCTGGACGTACTGATTTGCAGTGAAACACTGCTTGAGGACCACGCCGATCATTCCGTGTCAATTTCGGAGTATCACAACCGCCCGGCGAGGCCGGTGGCGCGGCGGATCGGTCGGTTGATCGCGGCGGCGATCACCTCGCGGGAGCCCACCACCGTCACCCTCTCCGCCGCCCGGGTCACGGCCGTATAGAGCAACTCCTTCGTCAGGATCCGGCTGGCTCGCTCCGGGAGCACCACCACCACGTGGTCGTATTCCGACCCCTGGCTCTTGTGGATCGTGAGCGCGTGCACCGTTTCAACCTCTTCCAGCTGGGAGATCGACACCCGCCATGGCTCGCCCGTCGCCTGCGGAAACGCCACCGCCCGCGGATGATCGCCGTCTTCCGGCACGACGATCCCGACGTCGCCATTGAAGAGATCGAGCGCGGGATTGTTGCGGGTCACCATGATCGGGCGGCCCGAATACCACGGGTTCCAACCGCCGACGCCCAGCCCCTTTTCAACGCGGGCATTCCAGCCGGCCACGCCCATCGGCCCGGCCCGATGCGCACAAATCACCTGCAGCTGCTTCTGCGCGGCCAAGGCCTCAGCCGCGGCCCCCCGCTTCGCGAGAGCACGCAGGCTCTCGGCCTGCCGCACCACGTCGTCGATGACGCCTTTCAGGGCGGGGCTGCCCGGCTCCAGCCAGCGGATCGACTGCGGATCGTCGGGCTTCGTGTTGTCAGGATCCGGCGGCGGATCCCAGCGGCCTTCGAGAATCTCAAACGCCCGCGCAAGGCCCGCACCATCGGGCTCGAGAATCGCATCGGCGAGCGCCCCGATCCGCGGCCCAAACCGATGGCGAATGCGGAGCGTTTCCGTGCGTTGGAACAGCGGGGAACCCTCCCGCGACGCCGCTCTGGCGATGTCGCCCAGCACCGTGCCCGCATCGACGCTCGCCAGCTGGTTGGGATCACCCACCAGCAGCAACCGAGTTTCCTTGCCGACCGCGGCCAACAGACGGTGCATCATCGAACTGGAGAGCATCGAGGCCTCGTCGATCACGACGATGTTGCTGTCGAGCTGGTTGTCCGGCCGATACTTGTAGCGGGGCGTTCCGTGGGGGCGGTAGCCAAGCAGTTGGTGGATCGTGACCGGCCGCACGTTTTCCACCTTGTCGCGAACTTCCTGCGAGGCGTTGCGGATGCTCTCGGGGGCATTGGCGTCGTGGAGGCGGGATTTCAGCGCCTCTGCCATCCGCGCCGCCGCCTTGCCGGTGGGAGCGGCGAGGGCGATCTGCGCCTCCGGGTTGGTGCGAAGCAGCTCGATCAGTCGCGTCGCCACATTCGTGGTCTTCCCCGTGCCCGGGCCACCGAGCAGGATTTCGACGTTGGCTCCATCGGCTCCGCTGAGCCGTTGGGCAATCGCCTGCTCCTCATGGAGCGACCGCGCCAGATAGAGCCGGGTGCCTTCGAGAATGAACGGCGCCCGGCTGCCGGGCTCCCCGACCTGCGGCGTTGCGGCGGCAAGCGGGCCCGTCCAGGCAGCCGCCTCGAGCGGCCAGGCAAGGTGATCGTCTTGCGTGAGATCGATGTCGCCACACCAGTCGCCGATCGACGACAACTCGACACAGGTGTGGCCATCGCGCGGGGTCCGCACCGCCAGGCACATGCCGATCCAGGCAAACGGGTCCACCGTAAACGACGGCTCATCCCGCTGGGCCATGGCGACGAGCATCGCCACGGCGGCGACATCGTCGCGGGTGATCACCCGGGATTCGATGTAGGGGGCCAGCGGGGACGGAGCCTTGCCGGGGAGCAGGGTGTCGAGCGGTGGGACGCTCGGCTCGGGCTGTGTTGCCGTGGTCATCGTGTCACTCCCAAAAGGTCACCGGCCAAAAGATCGCTGAGCCGCCGCCAGATGCCCGCCGGCGGCTGCCAAGTGAACACGCCGTAGCGGCCGCCCTCCGCATCTTCGGGCGTTGCAGGCCCCTGCATCCCGCGGACGAAGCCGTAGACCACGCCTGTGATGCACTCCGCCGGATCCCAGCCGGCCGGCTTTCGTGGCCCCAGCCGCCACCGCAGCATCCGCCAGACGGCCGTGCCATACACCAGCGACTGCAGTAGATAATGGTGGCTTGCCATCGCGCGAAAAAGTTTCGCCGGGGCGTAGGCCGCCAGCGGCACAGCGGCGTCCCGGTCATGGAGCTTGTTGGTCTTGTAGTCGGCGATCAGCAGCCGGGGATCGTCGGCGGTGGAGCCGGGCAGCCGAAACACGGCGTCGATCGCTCCGTTGATCAGACCCGCCAGCGGCACGTTGAACTGCGGCCCTGCCAAGTCGGCGGCGTAGCGGGCGAGCGGGTCATCGTCTGGCAACTTTGCGGTGAAGTGCTGGAGTACACTCCCGACGTGCCGGGCCTGCACGCCACTGTCGAGCGTGGCCATCGCCATCTCGAAGTTCATCTCCACGAGCCGGTCGGCCTTGCCAAAATCGGCAAACCGCAGGCTCCGGAAGGGGGCATCGGCCGGGCCACCAAAGGGGGTGAGCATGGCGTTGGTGAGCATCGTGGCGAAGGCGTCGCGATGATCCTGCATGAAGCGAGCCGTGGCCACGGAGTTGACGACGTCCTGCACATGGCTGCGCAGATCCGCTTCCGACACGCCGGGGACCGCCTCAATCAGCTCGAAGCAATCGTGGGCAATGGTGCCAAACGCCGTGCCCGCGGGGAGCGGGGCGATGGGAAAGCGACTCACATCGGGTTCGGGAACCGATGCGGCGGGGGCCGGCGGCGCGGCGTCATCCGCATCCGATTCTTGCCCAGCGGCAGACGTGGCAAATGCGTCCTCGTCGTTGCCAGGGCTTTCAGCCTCATGGACGTTGACCGTTCCCCGCGATGCCGCCTTGGCGATCCCGCTGTAGGACGTCCGCCGGTAGGTCTGCTCGACCTGCGGTGGAACCGGGGCGACGCCGATCTTTTCTGTGGCAGTGGCGGGCGTCCACGATTCCGGAATGGGCAGCTCTGCGGCAGGTCGCACCGCGAGGGCGGCGTCATGGTCGGGATCGATGGCTTCAGCGGTGGCGGGGCTCTGCGGCAAGGCATCATTCAGGAGCGATTTCTGCCAGGATGCGGTTCGCAGGATTGAAATATGGTGTTGCGGCCTGGTGACCGCCACGTAGATCAGGCGGCGGAGTTCGTCGTTTTCTGCGTCGCGGGCGGCATGCCTCACCGCCTCCGGAATGTCGCCGTTGGGGAGGGCCTTGCTGATATCCATCAGACGTTTGCCGTCCTGATGAAAGATCTCGGGCCGCTTGCTTTGCGGAGCCTTGCTCCACCCGTGCACGACGATCACGCACGGAAACTGCAGGCCCTTGGCCGCATGCACCGTCATGATCGTGACCGCCTCGGCGTCGCTTTCGACCCGGCGGCTGACGAGTTCGGCGGTTGCATCCTGGTTCGCGAGGGCGGCGACATGCTCGAGCAGTTGGCGGGCATGGCAGCCGCGGCCGCCACTGGCATCGTTGAGCACCTCGACGACGTGGGCGAAATCGACGAGCCGCCGATCACCGCCATCGCCCGTCGCGATTCGCGTGACCATCTCGCGGTTCGCCATGATCTCGGCCGCCATCGCGGCCACGCCGTGCCGTTGGAGCGTGGCGTGCAGCGAGGCGATGTCGCCCCGAATCTGCTGGAGGTCGCGATCCTCGAGCTGGGCGACCTCGGTGAGTTGCCTACCAAAGAAGGCCGTGGCGGCCGCCCGCCGACCGCGGCCGGAATCGCTCGGCTTTTCCATCGCCTCGAGCAGGCATCGCAGGCCGGCTGCCATCTGGCCTTCCATCACGCTCGCCGTGCCCTCGGTGACGGCGGGGATTTTCAGTTCTTGGAGCCTCCGGGCGATCGCCGCGCCTGTCGCGTTGGTTCTCACCAGCACGCAGACTTCGTGTGGCTTGAAGGGCCGGGGCTCCGGGGGCTTGAAGTGACGCCGGGTGAGCACTTCATGCACTTTTCGCACCGCCGCTTCGGTGAGCGACATCTCTCCGACGTCCAGAAACTCGACTGGCTTGAGGTCCGCCAGCTGGCTCTCGCCGCGATCAGGTGCCGGGGAGACCTCTTGATAGGCAATGCCGGGGCCAAACGCTGCTCCCGCCATCACGTGGTTGAGACCATCGAGCAGTGGGCCATCGGACCGCCGGTTGACGGCGAGCGTGCGGCGGGGAGGCAGGCCGTCTTCGAGCGGCACGCCGTCTTGGGCATGATTCACATAGGCCGAGACGTCGGCTCCGCGAAACCCGTAGATCGCCTGCTTCGGATCGCCGACCGCGATGAGCGCGTTGCTCCCAGCCGGGGGAAAGATCGCATGAAACAACTCCCACTGCAGGCGGTTTGTATCCTGGGCCTCATCGACGATGGCGAGCTTGAACTTGTCGCGCAGCAGTTGCCGAAAGGTCTCTTTTCCCTCTTTTTCGGCTGGCTTATCGGTCGGCTGATCGGAGACCTTCTCCCATGTCATCACGAGAAGCTCATCGAAGCTTGGGCTCGCCTGCATCCGGCCCCTGGCCTTCTTCGTGCAGTCTTCGATCAGCGTGCGAAGCTGCTGCCGCAACGCCTGCTCGTCTTGCTCGCACCCCTCCGGATCAGGGGCGATCTGGAGGAACGGATCGGCCAGAGCGTGTTTGACGAGCTTGCTGAGTTCCTTTTCCTCCCAATGCCGACCGGCGACGGCCTCGGAGACGACCGCATCGTTGACCACCTCCGCAACCACCCGGTCGCAGTCTTCCTCCGCACCGGTGTCCGCCACCTCGACGCCCCCGAGCCGAAGAAGGCGGGAACAGACCGCGTGGATCGTGCCGATCACGGCCGTGTCGAACTCCGCAGCCGCCCGATCGAGCCGGCGGGCCATCGCGGCCCGGTTGGGCTCGTCGGCGAGAAGGTGGGTATCGAGATCGTCGGGGTTGTAGCCGGCGGGAGGCTTGCCCTTGAGCAGGAGCGATGTGGCGACAAGCCGGCCGCGAATCCGCTCCTTGAGCTCGGCGGCGGCATTGCGGGTGTAGGTGGTGACCAGAATCTCACCGATCCGCAGCGTGTCATCGGTGGCGATCGCCTTCGTGACATACTGGGCGACGGCATGGGTCTTGCCCGTGCCCGCGCTCGCCTCGACGAGCGTGCCCGTCGGGAGCGGGGCGGCGGCGGTGATGGAGAAGGGCTTCATCATACGAGCGTGTATGTCATTCCTGCGGTTTTGATTTGAAACAGTGAAGTAAAGCGAGTCAGGAATGACCGCTCGGGAGACCCGTCATAAAAAATGTCACTGAAGACCGGAGAAAGGCCGTACGCAATCGCTTCAGAAGTGCGGGGGTAGCGAGCGACTCCCGTGCTGAAGTTCTTTGCTGTGACAAAGTCATTGAACGACTCTTCGAACGTGTCGGACTTCTTGCCCCGGAGCCCAAACTCGCCGCGACGTTCATGCATTGCTTCACTGGCAAGCTCGCACCACAGCGCGAGCCGTTTCCTGGGATCGATGCCCGCATCAACCCTTACCTTGCGAATCTGGCAGGGCTTTACCGGGTTGCCGGTATCCGTCATCGCACCTGGGGTCCAGTCTTTGTGTCGAGCAACGACTGACACCTGATCGGGAATCGGCAGGCCAGCTGCTTGGGCCGCGACCTGCGCCGCGACGAGCCGGATCGCGGCAACGTGCAGGGGAAATCCATACGAAGTCTTGTCACCCGGCTCGGCACGGACGATCACCATCTTTCCGGATTCCTGATGAAAGCCGGGGATGTCGGACGCAAAGATATGTTTGCCAAGATCCACCCGCATCTGGACCGCGGAAAAATCGCATACAGGAACCCCCGACTCCCGCGCCTGTTTGGCGATACCCATGGCCAGTTCACAAATCTCCGCGGCCTGTTGCTCACCCATCGACCCGAGTGGCAGGACTCCGCGATCGCGAAGTGTCTCCATCCACGGCCCGACGGCGCCAGGATCGGCGCTCGCGAGAGGAATAAGTTCCATGACCAAATCACGGAGATGCCAGGCTTTGAGGGCCGTCGGCAGCGTGGCGGGCGTGGACTCCTCATTTTTTTGCCACGCCGGAACACCGAGTGTTTTCGTAAGGAAGAGCTTGAGCGGGTCATCCACCAGCAGTTCCAACATTTCGAGATCGATGACAGGCTTTTCAGCCGCCGTTTCGGCGTTCTTCGATCCAGCCAGCGACTGCGGGCCCCGGGCCTCATGCCGCTCCTCCGCCTGCGGCGGTTTCTGCTCGACCTGCTCCAGCACCCCGCTGGCGACCGTGTCGTGGCTCCAGATGCCAGCCGGCTCGACGCCCGCCTCCTCGAAATTCCGCCGGCTGAGGTGATGCCGCGGATGATGGATCTCGATCGCGCTCGCCTCGTCGAACTTCTCCCGGACCACGCCATGCCGCACCGCAAAGTCAACGAACTCGGCCAGCGGCGTCACCAGAGGCACCGGCTTGTTTGACTTCACGTTGCGGCCATTGCACGTGATGATCAGGCGTGTGTCGGCCGCCAGCAGGCAGTCGAGCAGAGCCCGCCGCTCGTCGGCCCGCGGGTCGCCGTCGCCCACGAGCTGCTGTCGCGCCACCAGATCGTCGCCGTCGGCCTCGCCCGCTCCCACCGCGCCGTCGTCGTAGCCGATCACGCAGACGACCTTGAAGGGCACGCCCCGCAGCGGCACCATCGAGCTGGCCGTGATCGCCCCGGTCCGGAGCGGCTGCCGCCCCGCCTTCTCGTCGAGCCAGGTGGCAAGCAGTTCATGCACATCGTGAAACGGTACGGGCTGCTTTTCGGCGACCGTGTCGCGGGCCGCGTGGCGGAGCCGTCGCAACAGCGCCAGCGGCTCGGCGAGCTGCGGGCTTTCCGCGCCGCAGAGGCCCACGAGCGCCTCCTCGATCACGTCGCACCATTCCGCAACCGAGCGTCGCTCCGCAGATGCCGCCTCCAGCGTGCGAATGACGTCGAGAATCCGGGCGAGCCTGCTGATCGCGGGCAGATCGGCCAGATCGAGATCATCAAGCGGCACCACCCCGCCCACCTCGGGCTGCGGCTCGGCAGCGGGAAGGAGAGCACCCAACAGCATCCGCTCGAGGCCGAGCTTCCAGGTGTGGATGTCGGCATGGGCCCCGAGCTTGAGGCCGCGGCGGGCACGGTGATCGGCGTCGAAGCCCCAGCGGATCGCCGTCCGCTCGATGAAGTCGGTCCACGTGGCGACCGTGTCGTCGGAGACGCCGAAGGCGGTCCGCACGAGCGGATGGCCGGCGACCGCGAGTACGTCGTCGATCGAGCCGCGGGAGCCGGGCAGGGCGAGCAGCGCCAGCATCAGATCGGCCGCCTCGCTCGTCTCCCGGATGCCGCGGTCGGCGATCACCAGCGGGAGCTTGATCCTCCGCTCTGTGCCAGAAGCGTCGCGGCCGATGACGGTGCGTTGAAACACCGCCTCCAGATGAGGAGCCGCCTTTTGAATACAGGGGCTCACGATCGCCACCTCATGAGGCTCGAGCCCCTCGATCTCCTCAAACGCCTGCAAGAGCGTCTCGTGGAGCACCTCTGCCTGCCGGGAGAGACTGTGGCAGCGATGGATCAGCACGGAGCGATCGGTCTTGGGGTCGTGGTTCGCGGACTCATCATTGCTTCCCGCCGCGATCGTCTGCTGCATGCGGCCGAGCAGGGTTTCCGCCTGGCTTTGCCGAGCCTGCGGTTCGACGGTGGTGACTGCCGTGCCGCGGGCGGCCAGCAGATCCTGAAGCTCGCGAGCTCCGGCGAGCCACATCGGCAGCAGCGGATCGACTCCAGCGGGAAACTCTGGCTCACGACGCTTTTGCAGCGGCCGGTCGCGGAGTTTTTCCGGCAACGTCTGCTGGCCATTTTCGTGCCAGACCGATCGGAGCCCCGGCGATGGATGGATGACAAACGCCTCCACGTCACAAGCCTCGGCGAGCTGTTCAAGGCTCATGAGTTGCGGGAGGGAAAGCGCTTCGAGGCCCGCGACGAGCAGTGGCTCGTGGTTGGGCTGGTGGCTCACGCTCTGGCGAAGCGGCGGGGGAAGATGATCCTTCCCGAGCCGTTCTCGCACGGCCCGCCACACGCGAAACTGCCATTTGTCGGTCTCACGCAGCGACGGGGCCATCGCCACGTCGTCTTTCTGCTCGTCGTTGGCCGTCGGGGCGAGCACGGCGTTTCCCAACGCCCATTCGCGGATCTTCCCCGGTCGGCGAACGTGGTATTCGTCGAACAGGCCGGCAATCCGCCGGGCCGCGAGCAGCGGCTCCCGAGAGACGTCGAACGGTATTTTCAGAGTCTGCGCGGTGTCCGCCATGATCACGTCGAGCACGGCGAACGTGAGGCGGTCGAACGCCCACGGGTCGGCCGCGGCTGCGTCGCGCGGCGGCTGCAGCAGCGACATGATCGTGCCGGGAAACGAAATGTCGACGTTGGCCACGATGCCGTCGCCGAGGGTCCGTCCGTTGTGGTGCCGGGCACCGAGTTCCTTGGCCAACTCGGCCGTGAGCCACGCCTTGGCTCCCGCATGCGGCACCACAATCCGCTGCTTCGCGAAGAGATCGACGGAGGGCCGGGAGAGGAAGTCGGCGGCCGGTTTCACGACCTCCGCAAGACTTTGAATGAAGTGGACGGCAAGGGGCATGGAAAGGCCTGATCGGGTGGCGACTCACCATACCCTACGGCCACCGATTCGTGGCGCTTCCCGCTGGCAGCGCCGGACCTGGCCGACCCGCTCTCCCGGCACCGGGGGCGGGTGTTTCTCGGCGGTGTTCAGCGACTCTCCACCGAAGCAGCGAGCGTGCTGCTCTCGAGTCCGCAGGTCCACCTCGTGGCTGACCCACGATGCCTGTGATGAAACGGCTACGCACGCTGAACAGACAGGACGTCTGCCGAGCCGCCAAACTGGGCCACGACGATCTGCTTCGCCTGGCCAGCCGAGTTGGCATTGACCGTGACGTAGGAGATGGCACCGTTCACACGAATCTTCACGGAATAGGGAGTCATTGCTGGGACCTTCCGAGGAATGTGGCGCGGCACTCGGCTGGCACCGAGATTCCTCCACGCCTCCAGAATGTTGTACGCAGCAGGCAGGGGCGGCGCTTCGCCGGACGCCGGAAACGCTGCGGTGTCGTCGTGGATACGCTGGAGGTGTGGGAAGCGCCGGGACGCGTGCGACGTAGTGTCTCGTGGTCGGCGGCGAAACGCCACGTGAGGAGTCCTTTTATGGTGAGATATCGAACCGCCTTTGTTGTCGTGCCGCTGGTGGCAGGTCTTGTGTTTGTGGCGTCCGGACAGGCCCCAGCCAAGCCTCGCGGCGTGTTGGCCCAGCTGTCACCAGAGATGCCCGTGAGCCTCACCGATTCCCCGGCGGGCTATGAGATCGGCACGTTTGTCGGTGTGCCAGACATGACCCTCGGCTACACGGTGCTCGAGGTGGGGCCCGACTATGTCGTGCTCGAAGACATCGCCGGCATCCGACAACATCGCATCCCGATCTACGCGATCAAAGGCGTTGTGACGACAACGCTCAAGCCGAAGCAGTGATCCCAGCCCCCGCCGTTTTCAAGGAGCTTCTGATGCTGAATCATATTTCACCGTTCATCTGCGTACTCGCGCTGGCGACCGTGGCTGGCGCAGGTGGTGATGTGCCGTGCGCCGCGGCACCACTGCGCGACGTCGTCGCCATTGCCCACACCTATGAGGTGCGTATCCGGCTCGACGGTCGCGTGAGCACCGTGCGAGTGCAGGCGAACGATGGCGGGCACGCCAAGAAGCTGGTGAAGGCTCAGTATGGCGACAAGGTGACCGTGCTCAGTGCAAAACGAGTCGATTGAGCAGCTGCGACAGTGGCTACAGGTATTTCACCAGGAGCATGCCGGCGACGATCATCGCCGCCCCGGCCGCGCGGCCGACCGTGAGCGGCTGCTGCGGAACGCCCATCGCCCCGAAATGGTCGAGCCCGAGTGAGCAGACCAGCTGCCCCGCCACCACCGCCGAGATGAATGCCGCCGCCCCCAGCCGCGGCGTGAGCACCGCACCGGCCAGCACGATCGACGCCCCCAGCGGCCCGCCGATCCAGTTCCACCACGGTGACGCACGCAGCGCCGTCGCCGCCGGAAAGGGAGGGCGGATCACCAGCATCGCCACCGCCGCCATGATCATCGTGCCGCAGATCGAGAAGAAGGCGGCATAGCGGGCGTCGCCGAGATTGGTGCGCAGCGAGCCGTTCGCCGCCGCCTGCAGGGCGATCGCGGCCCCGGCGGCGGCAGCGAGGGTAAGCCAGAGAGCGGGCATCGGTGCCTTTCCAAATCGAGGGGAGGGCGGTGAGAAAAATCAGATTGCGTCGAAGGCTGTTTTCACGATCAGCCCGGTGACCACGAGGATGAACACCAGGCGGATCAGCCGCGAGCCGTGCCGGAGCGCGAGTCGCGTGCCGAGATGGCTCCCCATGATATTGGCGATCGCCATCGGAAGCACGAAAGGCCACCAGACATTGCCCGTGGCGGCGAAGATCACGAGCGACGCGAGATTCGTGGTCATGTTGAGCACCTTCGCGCTGGCCACGGCATGCAGAAAATCAAACCCCAGCAGCCGCACGAAGAGAAAGATGAAGAAGCTGCCCGTCCCCGGGCCGAAGAAGCCGTCGTAGAAGCCGAGCCCACCGGCGATCAGCGAGGCAACGACGGCCTCGGCTCGTGGTGGGTAGCGTGGAGCATGCACCTGCCCGAGATCGCGGCTTACGATCGTGTACAGGAGCACCACCGCCAGCATCACCGGCACCAGCCGCCGTAGCCACTCCGGCGACACGAGCGTGACACACCACGCCCCGATCAGGCCGCCGCAGATCGCCGCCCCGATCGCCGGCACGAGCGTCGGCCAGGGGAGCGTGACGTGGCGGGCAAACGATCCTGCCGACCAGGCCGTGCCCCACACCATCGCTCCCTTGTTGGTGCCGAAGAGCGCCGCCGGTGGAGCTGTTGGGAAGATCGCAAACAGGATCGGCAGCGACACGAGCCCGCCCCCGCCCGCAATCGCATTGATGAACCCGGCGAGGAGCGAGCCGAGCGTGGCGACAACGACTTCGAAAGAGGGCATGGCAGCAGCGGAGCGAGGATGGCGGCGGGCGGAGGCCGGGGCGACGACGCCCGAGCGACGATCATACGCTCTGCCGGGATTGTGACATCGGCATCGGTTGCCCCGCTTGCCCGGTTGCCGGCATGCCGATCAGGCAAACCCTGACGGCGGGAATGTGGCGGTCGCAAGGCTGGCAACGCTTTGACCTCGCGTGTCAGTGAAACTGGTTCACCCGGTTGAGCCTGTCGTGTCGCGCGGCCTGCGAAACCGCCGAAGCAGGAGGAGTGGGGTGGGAGAGCCCCCGGGAGGCGATGATGCGCACATTGGCTTGCGGTCTGATGGCGGTGATCGGGGTGTTGGCGGTGGCAGACGCCGCCTCGGCATGGCCGTTTGGTCGCGTCTGGGAGAAGCGGAAGGCCGAACTCTATTCGCAGCTCTCGCGGGATGTCTCGCAACGCGTGCATTCCCGCGTTGACATGGCCCAGCAGGAGTTGCAGGACTCGCTCGACAGGCAGTTCGAGTTTGAAGCCGACTTGCTACGGGAAAAAATCGAAGAGCAGATCCAGGCCGGCTCGACGGAGCTGCAGGCGAAGTTTGGCGACGAACTCGCCACGCTCAACAAGGCCTTTGCGGACGAGTCGCAGACCTTGCGGTCGCGGTTTGATACGCAGCTGCAAGAGCTGAAGAAGAAAATCGATGCTGAACTGACCGCAGCCAGCGAGCGGGCGGCGGCGGCGGCGGTTGCCGAATCGAAGAAGGCGGCCGAACAGGCCGATGCCACGAGCCGAGATCTGCGGGAAAAGACGGCGGCGGAACTCGTGAAGATCGAGCAGCGGACGGCTGCCGAACTCGAGAAGGTGGTGGCGGCGACGGAACGAAAAGTCGAAGGCGAGGTGGCGAAGATGCGGGCCGGCCTCGAGGAGCGGGTGGCGGCAATCTCGAAGCGGCTTCAGGAGGAGCAATCGCTCGCCCTCAAGGCGGCTGGCGAGAAGACTGTCGCTGCCGAGAAGGCCGCCGCTGCAGCTACGGCTGCCGCTGCTGCGGCCGAGAGGGCGGTGGCCGAGAAGGTTGCTGCCCCGCAAGACGCCGAGCAAGATGGGAAGTAGGACAGCTTTCCAAAGCTGTCACGATGCACGACCGCTTCCCCAAACGGTCAGATTATCGCCCATGACCTGTCCTCCCCACGTTCCTCCTCAATCGCACCACGGCCGATGTCGTCGACGACCGATACGCCATCGACGGTAAACCACCGTGTGAAGAGCGAAAAATCGGCAGTGTCGGGCCAGTGGCTTTCGTCCGGCTGCCAGGCGCGAAGTTCGCGGAGGAAGATCTCCTGGAACAGATCCTCCACCACTTCATCGATTTCCTCGGCGAAGTGGCAGGCGGGAATCAGATAGACGGATCGGTCGGAGGTCTGGCGGAGCGTCTCGATATCGTCGCTGCTTTTGCCGGTTGTCTTCAGCCAGCCGAAGAAGGCAGGCTCATGGCCGATCACCACCGCGCTGCGGTTGAGCATGGGATTGCCGGGAGGCGGAGTCCGGCGTGCTGCCCGAGTGAACCCCGCTGCATCCCGCAACGGGAAGTCGTGTCGGCCATGTTGGCCGCTGACTATTTGCATCCTACGCGCGGCCGAGCGGAAAAGAAAACGTCGTGAAGCACCCAGTTCTGGCGAGGGCGACCGCGCGTCGGTTAGTCTCTTGGCTCTCGTGTAGCCGCGAACCGTCAGGATTTCTCTATGGCAGCCAACCTGATTCTCAAGGCCCTCACCATCATCACGATGGACGCCACGGCGGCTCGCGCCGATGCGGTGGCGATCGACACCACCTCTGGCACGATCGCGGCTGTCGGCACCCTCGAGGCCTGCCAGCACTTGGCTCCCGGGGCGCAGGTCCGTGATCTGGGCGACACCGTCCTCATGCCGGGATTCATCGATCCCCACAGCCATCCGCTCCTCGGCGGCATCGTGACGCAGGAGCCTGCCTATTGGATCTCGCCCCACCGCGGCTATGCGGGCTTTGCCGAGGTCGAGAAGCTGTGGCGAAAACTCGACGCGGAATTGCCTGCGGGCCAGCCGGTGCTCTGCAACGGTCTCGATCGGCTGCTCCAGGGAGCGCCGGAACTGACCAACACGCAGCTTGACACTTACTTTCCCAAAAGGCCGGCCCTGATCCTCGACAACTCTGGCCACGAGGTCTACTTCAACTCGGCCGTGATCACGCTCAACGGCTGGGCTGACGGCAAGCCGCCGGCCGACCCCGTGGGGTCTCGCTTCGGCCGCAATGCCGACGGCACCTCCAACGGCCGGGCCTACGAAACGGCGGCGATCGTGGCCGCCGCCACGAAGACGATGAAGGCGGCCGTGCCCCATCCGCTCCTCTCTGGTGCGAGATGGTATGCGCTGATGGCCCGCAATGGCGTCACCGCCACCACTGAACACACCTACGATTCATCGCTGCTCGCCGGCTATATCGCACTCGCCGGCGCGACCGATTGTCCGTTACGGCTCGCGCTCTACCACATGTCGATCGATCCGACGTGTGGCGAGAAGCTCATCACGCCGATTCCGGAAGAGCTGCTCTGGAAGCAGGGGATCAAACTCTGGGCAGACGGCTCGCCGTGGGTGGGCACGATAGCCGCGTCGTTTCCCTATCTCGACAACGAGACGACCAGGCGAGCGCAGATTCCGCTCGGCCCGGCCGGGGAGACGATGCTCAACTACCCCCGCAGCAAGCTTGACGAGATTCTTGCTCAGCACGCTCCCGAGGGCTGGCAGATGGCGTTTCACGTCAACGGCGATGTGGGGCTCGACGTCGTTCTCGACGCCTATGAGCGGGCGCTGGCGGCGTATCGCCTCGCGGGCACCGATCACCGGTGGCGGCTCGAACACTGCGGGGCAGGGCGCGGCGATCAGTTTGCCCGGGCCGCCCGCATGGGCGTGGCGGTGTCGCTCCTGCCCGCGCAGTTCATTTACTGGGGCGATCTCCTCGATGGCACGATGTTCGCGCCGGAGATCGGCAGCCAGTGGGTGCGGGCCGGCGATGCGGTGCGATCGGGGGCCTCGGTGTCGTTTCACAACGACGGCTGTGTGAGCCCGCCGATTCCGCTCTTGAACGTGCAGGCGATGGTGACGCGGCGGACGGCATCGGGGCGGATTCATGCCGCCAATCAGGCGGTGACACTCCACGACGCGTTTCGGGCCCACACGGTCAACGCCGCCTACCAGATCGGCCGCGATCATGACCTCGGCTCGATCGAGGTCGGTAAGTGTGCCGATTTCGTGGAACTCTCGGCCGATCCCTTCATGGTCGATGTCAACAAGCTCACCGACGTGGTGAAGGTGCAGGGCACCTGGCGCGGCGGGCGCCGGATCGACGTCGACGCGTTTCTCGAGCAGGTGAAGGCGATCGACCCGGCCGCTTTTGCAAAGCTCGCGGAGAAAGCGGCAGGCAGGCATGTCTGCTCGCACGGCGGACACGGCTGCGAGCACTGATCCCCCGAGCCATTCTGCGGCCACGCCGACTTTGGCGGACGGGAGCGGGTTTCGCCCGGTCGGCTCAGACAGGCCGACGGTTGATGGCGCGGAGGCCTGCAATCAGCACGATCGCGCCGACGGTCGCCGTAACGAGGTTGCCAAACGCCCCAGTCGCCGAGAGCCCGAGCAGGCCGAACAGAAACCCGCCGAGCATCGAGCCGATCACGCCCATCACCAGATCGCTGACGAGCCCGGAGTCGCCCCCCTTCATGATCTGGCTTGCCAGCCATCCTGCTGCCAACCCGATGAGAAGAAACCAGACAAAATTCAAGGCAAGGTGTCCCCAAGCAAAAATCGAATCAATGCCCTCGACGGGGTTCCAACAAAGGTAGTGTAACCCGAAGAAAACCGCAAAAGCGGAAGTCACCCGGCGCAAAATCCGGCACCACAAAAAAGGGTGGTCGCCGCGGGGCCGCCAAGAAGGCTAGCGGCCGGAAGGGAGGTGCGAAATGATGCACCTCCGCCAACCAATTCTGATCCCCGCAGGGAAACCGCTCCGCGTCCTTATCCACGCCCGGTTCAGCACTGAGGAACAGCGGCAGTCAAGCATCGACGATCAGGTCGCGTCCTGTCGGTCGTTCCTCGAAGCGACCCTGCCCAAGGGCTATGACCCCGAGCAGGTTACCGTCGAGGTCATCACGGAGCCCGAGGTGAGCGGCGAGATCGCCGACCGCCCGGGCATCAATCGGGTCTGGGCCGGTATCGAGGCGAAGGAATGGGACGTGATCATCGTCGAGGAGTCGAGCCGGCTCTACCGCCCCCCCACGAAGGCCGGCGAGCTCTTCGAGTCGGCCGTGGATGCCGGTGTGCGGATCATCTGCCCGTCGGACTATATCGACACGGCCGACGACGACTGGCCGGATCGGCTGCACATG
>CAYZFV010000044.1:0-7208 GCA_964477765.1 uncultured Candidatus Kuenenia sp. | reverse complement strand
ATCTCCGCGCCGGTCTTCACGGCGAGCACCGGAGTCTGCCCCTCGCCCCGGAGCACGATCATGTCGAGATCCGCCGACGAGAAGGGCACGCCGGCCGCGATGCCGGCGCGGTGGCCGGTGATCCGCAGCATGACCGGCTTGGCGGGCGTCACCGCCGACGTGAAGGCCACCCGCAGCTGGTTGCGGTCTCCACGACGCACCACCCGCCATTCCGGCGGCTCCTCGACCGCATCGGCCAGCGGCGCCGCCAAGGGGGGCCGCACCGGAGCCGAAACCAGTTCCACCGTGTCGATGAACCAGCCTTTTGTGAGCCAGCCGCGGAGCTCGAAGGCTTCCCCTTGCCGCACGGTCACGTCGCACGTGGTTCGCGCGAGCACCGCCTCGGGCGACACGTCGACGACGGTCACCCGCTGCACGCTCACGTCGGCGAGTCGGCGCTCCACCGCCACCTCGACCCGCGGCCGCGGTCCCTGCTGCTCGACGTAGATTCGAGCCGGCTCCACATCCGATCCGCCGGGTGCATCCAGCCGCGGCGTCCGCCACGTCGACGCCGTGCCCGGAGCGACCACGGCAGACCGCTCCACCGCGATGTCGGCGATCACCTGTGCCGGGTCGGCCTCGATCACAAGCCCGCCACCCGCCCACGCTTCCTCGGCCACGTCGAGCAGGGTCACCGCCGCCAGCGAGTTTTCCTGCAGCGGGAGAGGCGCGATCGCCTCGATGAGCAGGGCCTGCCGACGCCCGAGGCAGACGCTCGGCACCTGCACGCGCAGGCTCGTGCCTTCGTCGCCCTCCTCCCACTGCGGCTGCGGTGCGAGGTGGGGCGGGTCATGCAGCCGCACCGCGGTGACCCGGGTCGTGGCAGCCTTCGACAATGTCACGATCACCGGCTGCGTCGCCGTCTCCTCCGAGAGCGTCGGCTGCCAGGCCGCGTCGGGCTCCAACAGCATGCTCACCCGGATCTGGCGGCCGACGATCGCAACCGACGTCCACGACACCAGCCGCGGGCCGGATCGACGTTCCACGGCCGCCGCCGCGAGCAGCCTGATATCAAGCTGCGGCCGGGGGCCCACGTCGATCTGCCAGCCGCGGCCAGGCAGGTCGGCAGCATCGGCATCGGTGTCGGGCCGCACCACCGCTCCCGGCACAACCGGCACGACATCCTCGGGCAGCTGCAGCCGAATGGTCGAGGCGAGGGACGGCACAAGGGGCAGCCGGATCGAGAGCGATTCATCCGCAGCGCGGGTGACGGGGCATTGCCACCGGCAGGTGTAGGTGCCCGGCTCGGGCGTGCTGATGGAGAGGCTGCCGTCGGCCCGACCAAACACCACGGCATCGCCCGTGCCTGCGGCCGTCGTCATCTGCGCATCCTGCACCGCCAGGCTTCCCAGTGAGAGCGCCGGCATGGCTGCCGCCGCCGCGTCGATCGTCCACGTGGCCGAGCCCTGCAGCGTGGAGACACCGGTCGAGGCGACCAGCCGCGCCTCATAGCGAACGAGGTCGAGCAGCGGCGTGGCACCCCGCAGCGGCTCCTCAGCCTGCGGCCGCGCCTCCAGCCGGGCGATGGCCGCCTCGAATTCAGCGGCCGACATCGGCACATAGCGATCCCGCCCCAGATCGACGGCGGCGAGATTGCCGAGCGGCACATGCACCCGCACAAACCGGAGCGGATCGGCCGCATCGGCGGCCATGAGCAACGGCAGGACCGCCAGCAGGCCGGGCGCAACCACCAGACCAAGAGCAAACTGAGCGCGGGCAATCATGATGCGGAGCGTCCGGGCGTGGTCACGCTTTCGGAATGATGAATGGCCGACCGCGCCACGATGAGCGACGGGGGAGCGACACCGCGGGTCACCGAACTGCCGGCAGGCAGTCGCTCCGCCGCCGGCGCGGGCAGCCGGATCAATCCCCGCATCGCGGCGGCCATGAGTGCCAACACGACCCCCGGCAGGCCGCCCTGCACCAGCATCGGGGCCAGCGCCGGCCAGGCGGCGGCCAGCAGCGTGAGAACCGCGGCCACTCCGACCACCAGCCAGGCCGATCGGGCGGCGGGCACGTAGACCATCAAGAGGCCGACCGCGAGCACGGGCCCCGACACCGCCAGCACCAGCAACCAGGTGGCCGCGATCCACAGTGTCTCAGCCGTCGGCGGCCCCACACCCGAATAGAGGGCGCGGTGGCTGACGAGCCCCGTATCGACGGCATCCTGACCGAGTTCGCGTTCCTGACCGGCGTTGGCCCGCACCCAGCTGGCAAGCGCGTCCCGCGGCACGAGGGGCCGCCGTTCGAGCCCGACGGACGCCCAGGCCCACCGCTGCTGGGCGGTCCACCGCCGCGGGGGCACCACCACATGTCGATCAGAGGGGAGGTGAACCTCCCAATAAAAACGGCGTTGCTGCACCCCCGCCGCAAATTCGGGCGGCACCAGCGTGAGACGGTCGAGACCGGCCAGCCCCAGCATGCCCTCCAGTCTCCACGGGCGGCTGATCCGGATTTCAAGGAGCACCGTCGAGCGGCCGCCGCCCGACTGGAGCAGCACCTCGATCCCGCCGTCGGCACGCACAGCATCATCGATCCGGCGGCCGTCGACCCAGACCTCGATCGACGTCGTCGGCATATCGGCAACCGGGAGCAGCGGCTCCGGCACCACCAGCGCGATCCGGTCGGCGGCGGTGCTCACCGCGTAGGCGAACATGTCATCCCGACGGTCGGCAAGCAGGCGGGTCTGCAGCCAGGCCGCCTCCACGATCGTCTCGCCCGACATCTCCCGTCGGCGGGCAGCGAGCGCGAGGGGCGCGGTGTCTTGAAAGCGTGCCGTCGCCCATGACCGCGTCGTGCCGCCGACCGGCGCGGCCGCATCACGCTTCCAATCCTCGCCCCGCAGATCGATGGCCAGTGAGTCGACAGCATTGATCTGCAGCGTCTGTCGCCCCACCTTCGCCTCCAGCGGCACGACCAGGGCGAGGTTGTCCGCCACGGTGGTCTCAGGCGGCACCTCGGGGGTCGACAGTTCGTAGGTCACGGTCACCTCGCCCGCCCCGAGGAGCGGCACCGGCAGCATCGCTCGCACCCGCGTTCGGTCTGGAGAAGCCTGTAACAGCGTGTCGGCAAGTGCCGCCTCGTCATCGGGTTCGTCGCCCTGGAAGAGTGCGTCGAAAGCGTCGGTCGCCGGCCGCGTGCCCGTCTCGTCACCAGCCGCTCCGGCCGCCGCATCGATCATCGGATTGAGAAGCTGGCCACTCTGGCGGATCTCCAGCGTCCCGCTTTCAACCACCTTTGCCGGCACCAGAAGTTCGATGAATTCAAGCGGCACATGGGCCACGGCAAACCGGATGGTCTCCGTGACGCGGGTGATCGCCTGATCAATGTCGACCTGGGTTCGAACCGAGGCATCGATCCGCCGGTCCAGAAACCGTCGCTGGGCCCGAAACAGGCCGTCGGTGCCGTCGAGCCGGTAGGCGAGGGCGAGCCGTTCGGCATCCGACCGGAGGGGAGCGGGAGCGACCTGCCGAACGAGCCCCCGAATGCCGGTGGTGTCGGGCACCAGTTCGATGTCGGTTTCACTCGTGATCAGCACGGCCGCCGGCCCGAGCAGGCTCGCCTCGGGCACGGGAAATTTCCAGGCCACCTCGTTGGCGGTGCGGTCGATCGGTCGGCTGCAACGTACGTCGATCACCGAATCGCCAGCCAGCCCCTGCTGAAAGGGAATCACGAGACGGGTGGCGTCGGCGGTGACGGCGGTCGCGTCGACCAGGCCGATCGGCCCCACGTCTTCCACTTCCCAGCCCTCGAGTGCCACGACAAGCCGCGACACCGCCGCCCCCCGCACGCTCACCCGCAGGCGGGCATCGAGCGTGATTCGTGCGGCGCCGACGCTGTAGCGATATTCCGGCTCGATGACCACGCGACTGCCCCGCGGCCGCACCCGAAGCGGCAGCGACGCCGGCTGGGGGGCATAGGGGAACGCCGCCACGAAGCCGGGCCGGCGAGCCGATGCCGGTGGATCGATGCGACGGTTAACGCCGGTGTCATCCCATTCGATCTGCCAATCCCCCTCCACCATCACGCTCACCCGCCCCCGCTGCCGCCAGTCGGGAATGCCCGCCACCGTGAAGCCGAGTGGATCGAACGGGCTGCGGCCAGACGCGTCGATGGTCCGCTCACATTCCAGCCCCACGACCGCCCTCCCGGTGGGGTCGCGGTCGACCCGCACGCTGATCTCCGGCGCTTCCGGCGTGCCCGCTCGCTGCAGGAGGACCGCCGGCTCACGGATGCGGCGGAGCGTGGTGCGCGCCGGGAGGCCGATCCGCAACGTGGTGACACTCGGTGGCAGATTGTCGAGCCGCAGGGTGGCTTCGGTGACAGCCGTCTTGCCGTCCACCCGCATGAGGCTTTCTACCATCACGTCGGGCACGGCGACCAAGCCCTGATCCTCTGACTGTCGATCACCGATTCGCACCTCGAGCGGCCCCGCAGCCCCGACGATCGCCACGACGCTGCCGCGGGCTTCGTCGTTGTCATCGCTCATCGGCTCCACCACCGGTGGCAGCGAGGCGGGCCGCACGGTCACTGCGGGATCAAGTCGCGAAGAACGAATTTCCACGCGGGAGGCGGTGGCCGGAGGCACGAGGAGCGCGACGGTATCGGAGGTGGCCGACGACTCGACCGGAACGCCTCCGGGAACCACGACCGTGTGCCGCACCTCATGTTCGGACGTGGCGTTGAACCAGACCCGCGCGGTCGACGGCTCGGCATCACTGGCAGCGGCAAAAAACATCTGGCCGGGCCCCTCATGCACCGGAGCCCCGCCGATGAAAAAGCCCCGCAGATCGATCGGCACGCTCACCCAGCCGGGCTCGACCTGCCGCACGGATAACCGCAACTCCGCCGGGCAGGTGCGGGCGGAGGCCACGACACCGGTGGTCGGCTCCGGCAGCGTCACGAGCATCGAAATCGATTCCAGCACGGCGGCGGGTGGCGCGGGCTGGCCGGGCAGCCCGTCTTTGAGCCGCATGAGGTCGATGAAATCGCGGTATCGAAAACCGGGCACGGGCACCAGCCGGCCGGCGTCATTCTGGAGATAAAACAGTTGTGGGGCGACTTCGACAACCGGCGGCGCGGGAAGCGTTGCCGCGGCGGGCGGTGCCTCCGGCACGTCGCCGTCGGTCTGGGCAGCGACCACGGTCGCCAGCATGGCCCACACGGCCACCCCGGCGAGCATCCTTCCGATCAGTCGCATCACCCTGCCCACGTGGAGATCCATGCCTCGGCGGAGCACCCGCCGACCTTGCCGATTGCGCAAAAAAGAAAACCTCGCTGCGTCTGCTGGAAGCCTAGCACGCCGCGGCAAAACAGGCGATTTTTCGCAATCCCCACGATCGGATCGACCGCTACGACTCCGCCGTCAGGCCCGGGCCCAGGAGGGCCTGAACCGCCGCGAACAGTCCCGACGAACCGGCCGCGATGAAGGCCGGTCGGTCCAGCGACACGGCAACCGCCTCGGTCGCTCCGGCAAATGGTCCGATGACCGCCCCCGCCTCCTGGGCGATCAGGAGCCCGGCGGCCACATCCCAGCTGGCGATCCGCCGCACCCAAAAGGCATCGAGCCGACCGCATGCCACATAGGCAAGATTGATCGCCGTGGAGCCGGTTCGCCGCGCCGAATGCACATGCGGCACGACGGCGAGAAAATCGGCGATCGACTGGGCGTCCGACGTCACCTGCGGTGGAAAGCTCACGGCGACGAGCGCCGCCGCGGGGTCTGCTTCGCCGCTGGCTGCGATCGGCCGCCCGTTGCAGGCCGCGCCGCCGCCGCGGCGGGCCGTGAAGCATTCGTCCCGTTCAGGGTCGTAGATCGCCCCGACCAGGAGGTCGTCGCCCGACGCAAGCCCCACCGATACGCAGTAGGCCGGAAAACCGTGCACATAGTTGCTCGTGCCATCGAGCGGATCGACGATCCAGCGCGGCCGGCCGGCGTCGATCGGCGTCGCATGCCCGGCGATCGATTCCTCGCCGACGAAGCCATGGGTGGGAAACGCCTCCAGCACGATCCTCCGGATCTCGGTCTGGGAGGCCAGGTCGGCCTCTGTGACGAGATCACGCGGCCCCTTGTTCGACGTCTTGAATTTGCCCACCCACTCGGTGAGCACGCGGCCGCCGGCCCGGGCCGCCTGTTCACAAATGCGAGCGGCGTCTTCCAATGAATCTTCCATACGGAGAGTGTAGCCGATCGCGGTACACTCTCCTCACGCGGTTCCCGGATGCCTCCGCGTGGCGCCTTTTCAGAAGACTTCATGACTCCCCCGACGTTTCCCCATCAGATGCAACTCGCACCGCAAGCCATCGCGGAAAGCAGCACGCCCATCACGGCGAAGATCGACGTCGATGCGCCTGGGCGGGGCATCGTCTGCGACAGCGATCATCTGCTGGGGCTCGACCTGAGGTCTTCCTGCACCGCCAGCGATCATTGGATCCGGGGCGGCGACATCATCGCCGTTTACGAGCCCGACGATCCCCGCCGCCTGCGGGCCACGGCGCTGTGGCGGAGTCGCGACATGCCCGGCCTCGTCGCCTGGGAATTGATCGCCTCGGCGACGACATCGCGGACGCAGAGTGATGCCAGCCTGGCCGTCGTGAGCGACGTGGCCGCCGCGGCGATGGTGTGGGGCCGCGTGGTCGGCGACGATCTCCAGTGGACCGACACCGAGCCGGCGGCAGCCGACTGTGTTCTTGTGCGGCGGCCGGAGGCCCGCGACGGCAGCGTGTTGCTCGCCGTTCATCCGGCCGACTCTCGCGGGCTCTTCGTTCACCGCCACGACACGCGGGCGCGGATCGCGTGCTGGCTCTTTTCCGCGGCGGCTGAAAAGGGCGTGCTCTTCCGCGGCCGCACGCTGGCGGCGATCGGGCCGGCCGCGGACGACACCGCCTGGGCCGCGAACCTCTGGGCTGCGTTTCTCGCCGCGCCCCCGATGCTGACGGCGTAGACGCTGGCCAGACGGCCGAAGACGCTGAAAAACTGGCGTGGCGTCGAGCGACCGGCAGGCGGTACAGTGCCCCTATCTTTCCTGGGTTCTCCGCCGTGGACCGGCGCGACCCGCGACCGCGGTGCCGGTTCGCAGCGGGGGGGCCCCCCCCCCCCGGCCCCCCCCCCCCCCCCCCCTTCCCGCCCCTCTCCTCAACCTCCTCCCCGGGGCACCCCCCCCCGGCGC
>CAYZFV010000043.1:0-4713 GCA_964477765.1 uncultured Candidatus Kuenenia sp. | reverse complement strand
AACCCCCTCGGCGCGTGAGAGCTGAAACGAACGGAAGCCCCTCGGCGCGTGAGAGCTGAAACGAACGGAAGCCCCTCGGCGCGTGAGAGATAAGACTGGGGAACTAGGATTCGAACCTAGACTAACTGGTTCAGAGCCAGTCGTGCTACCATTACACCATTCCCCATTGGAAGGCTGGTTTTCGACAGCGTACCGCGGGGTGGTCCGTCGGGCAATCGCGATTGAAACGGCATGGTACCATGCCGCCGCTTCCCGAAGGAGATGTGCCCCGTGGCCGAACTTGTCTTTGTTTCCGGCAGCCGTCAGGGACAGCGGATCGCGGTCTCCACGCCCCGGATCGTGATTGGCCGCCATCCCGCCTGCGATGTCGTGCTCGATATTTCGTCGGTGAGCCGCCAGCATGCGGCACTCTCCGTCGAAGGCGACGATGTGTTTGTCGAGGACCTGCGCAGCCGCAACGGCACCACCGTCAATGGCCTGCGGCTGACCACCCGCCACCGGCTCTCCGATGGCGATGAACTCGTGATCTGTGACCAATGCATTCGCTTTCAGGATGCGGAGCACTCGGATGCCACGATCCTCTCGACAGGGCCGCGGACCGATGAGGCTGACATGCTCGAAGCCGAGATGGGAGACTCGCACATCGTGTCGCAGGTCGACATGCGGGGGCTCTCGGGCGACGTGGCGGGGCGGCTGCAGTCGGAGGCCCAGCTGCGGGCGGTGGTCGGGCTGCGGCGGGCCCTCGGCGGCTCGCTTTCGCTCGACGAGGTTTTGCCCCGCATGCTTGACGGATTGTTCGGGATCTTCACCCAGGCTGACCGGGGGTTTGCCCTGCTGATCGACCCGAAATCGCAGCGGCTGGTGCTGCGGGCCAGCCGGTTCAAGGACGGCCCCGAGGCCGGCCCACTGCGGCTGAGCCTGTCGCTGCTCGACAACGTCGTGAAGACGAAGCGAGCGATCCTGTCGGCCGATGCGGTGAGCGACAGCCGCTTCGACAGCAGCCACAGCATCGTCGACTGCCAGATTCGGTCGGTGATGTGCGTGCCCGTGATGCGGAGCGATGGCGATGTGCTGGGCGTGGTGCATGTCGACTCCCGGGATCCTCGCAGCCGCTTCGAGCAGGCCGATCTCGAGGTGCTGGCCGGGATCGCCGGGGATGCCGCCCAGGTGATCGAGCAGGCGGTTGCCCACGACGAGCGGATCGGCCAGGAGCAACTCAAACGTGATCTGGAGTTGGCCCATCGGGTTCAGCAGGGCCTGCTGCCGACGAGGCCGCCGGCGATCCCCGGCTATGAGGTGTTCGATTTCTACGAGCCGGCCCAGCAGGTGGGGGGTGATTTCTTCGCCTACGTGCCGCTCGCCGGTGGGGCACTGGCGACCGTGATGGCCGATGTGTGCGGCAA
This sequence comes from uncultured Candidatus Kuenenia sp., assembly GCA_964477765.1. GTDB lineage: Bacteria > Planctomycetota > Planctomycetia > Pirellulales > UBA1268 > CACORA01. The sequence goes on along the minus strand of CAYZFV010000043.1, from coordinate 3,310 downwards.
GGGTGTCTCCGCTGCGCTGATGATGGCCAGCCTGGCGGGTGACGTGCGATATTGCCTGGCCAGCGAACCCGACGCCTCCGCGGCCGTGGCCCGCATCAATGAAGCCTTTCTGCGGAGTGGCTGGGACGATCGGTTTGCCACAATGATCGCGGCCGTGCTGGAGCCGCAGTCGGGCCGCGTGACGCTCGTCAACGCCGGTCATCTGCCGGCGTTGATCCGCGATGCCTGCGGCACCGTGCGGGAGGTCGGAGCCGAGGAGTCGGGGCTTCCGCTCGGCGTGGATGCCGGGGCGGCCTATGTCAGTTGCAGCGAGACACTCAGGCCGGGGGAGACGCTGATCCTCTTCACCGACGGCATCACCGAGGCGATGGATCACGAGCACCGTTGCTATGGGACCGAGCGGCTCACGCGGGTGCTCGAAGGCGAGGTGAACGCGGTCGAAGACCTTGGCCGCCGCATCCTGACCGACGTCGACCGCCATGCCGCGGGCCAGCTACGGAGTGACGATATCTGCCTGATTTGTCTCCGCCGATCGGCCGACGGGGCCGTCGAGTTTTCGTAATCGGCACGGGTGCGGGGTGGAACAGTCCGCCCAGAGGCCCAGAACCGACTTCCTGCGGCCGGCCGTGCACTCTCCTGCCGCGGCGGCCGATGTCATTTCCTGAAGCCGGCTTGACCGCTACCGGATGTGGCGGAGACAAGGCCGGCTGACGACGTGGGGAGCCAACGATGAGTTTCTTCGACTGGTTGCGGGAAGGCGTGCGGCAGGCTGTCGTGTTGGGGTTGGCCGACGCGGTCGAGGATGTGGGCACCCGAAATCGGGGCGAAGATCTCGGCCCGGCCTTGGCCCAGTCGCTGCGGGATAGGCTCAGTGAGTCGAAGGGCACGGCCGTGCTTGAATCGACGGCCGCCGCCGAGACCAAGACCAAGGGCCGCCGCCGCCTCGGCCGCTCGCTCGACGTGACCGTCGAGCCGCTGCGGAAGGCCGCCTGATCCTCGCACGCAGGACACTAACGCTATCGTGCCGGCAGCTCAATCTTCGGCACGTCGATGAAGTGCGTGATGCCGTTTTGCTCATCGAGCGGATCGGGCGCAAACGTGATGTCGGGCAGCGACACGATGGCGCGGCGGAGTTCCCGCTCCCAACTCGAGCGGATCTCGCTCAGTTCGGCGTCGGGCACGCCGAATCTGCGGTAGCGGCGGACGCGCAGGTCGTCGTTGGCGTAGACAAGCAGGTCGATGGGAGGGCCGACCGCCACGTTGGATCGCATCGTCGAATCGATCGAGATCACGGCGTATTTCACCGCCTGCTCGAGGGTTGTCTCGGCGTAGCGGATGCCCCGATCGAGGATCGGCCGCCCGTATTTGCTCTCGCCGATCTGCAGGAAGGGTGACGATCGCGTGGCCCGCAGCGGATTGCCCTGCGCGTAGATCATGTAGACCTGCGGAGCCTCGTCGGCGATCTGGCCTCCGAGCAAAAAATTGACCGAAAACGAGATGCCATCCCGCTCCATGAACGGCCGGTCGAGGGCGGTCACTTCCCGCACATGGCGGCCCACGCAGCGGGCTGCCTCATAAAACGTGGCCGCGGTGACGAGGCCCGCCCCGCTGCGAAACTCCTGCTCGATGCGGGTGATGATCGACTGGGTGAGCGAGAGGCTGCCGCTGGAGAGCAGCGTAAACATCCGCTCGCCCGGAATCACGAAATTGTGCATCTTGCAGCAGATATCGACCTGATCGATGCCGGCGTTGGTCCGGGAGTCGGACGCCATCACCAGGCCCTGCTTCGTGCGTATCCCAAGGCAGTAGGTCATTCTTTTTTCCAAGAGGCTCTGGAACCGGCGCGGCATTTGCTGCACATTACAAATCAGTCCGCAAGGTAGCGAACCCGCCCGGTGCGTCAAGGAAAACCCTTGCCCGGCCATCGCAGGGGGCGTATTGCTGCGCGGAGTTGAGGCACTGGCGGCTTATTTCTCAGGCAGGTCCGACAGTCGATGGTCCCCTCCAGCATGGCAACGCAGACAGGGGTTTCCCCGGGGCCGGCCGATGCGGATGCCGGGCCTGAGGTGGCCGACGGCGGCAGCCTTCTGGCCGGCTATGACCTGGGAGCCGCCTACGACGAAATGTTTGACCGCGAGCTGCGGGCCCGCGGTCACTACCAGCAACTGGCCCACCTGCTCCACCGCACCTCCCCCGACGAGTTTCGCCGTCGCAAGGCGATGACCGACCTGTCGATGCGTCAGGACGGCGTGGGTTTCACGGTCTATCGCGCCGAGGAGGGGATCGAGCGGGTCTGGCCGATGGACCCGGTGCCGCGGATCATCCCCGCCGACGAGTGGCAGCAGATCGAGGCCGGGCTCGTGCAGCGGATCACGGCTCTCAACCTGTTCCTGTGGGACATCTACCACGAGCAACACATTCTCCGCGACCGCGTGGTGCCGCCGCGGCTGGTGCTCCAGGGCAGCTCGTTTCGCCGGGAGTTCGTCGGCGTCGACGTGCCTCGGAAAATCTACATCCACATCTGTGGCACCGACCTGATCCGCGCCGCCGACGGTGAGTATCTCGTGCTCGAAGACAACGGCCGTACGCCGTCGGGCGTGAGCTACATGCTCCAAAACCGACAGGTGCTCAAGCGGGTCTTTCCGTCGCTGTTCAATGATTACGACGTGTTGCCCAACGACGATTACCCGGCGGCCCTCCTCGACGTGCTGAAGTACATCGCGCCGGAGTCGGCCGCGACGCCGACGGCCGTACTCCTCAGTCCCGGGATGTACAACTCGGCCTACTTCGAGCACAGCTTCCTCGCCCAACGGATGGGCATCGAACTTGTCGAGGGGCGTGATCTGCTGGTCGACGCCAATCGGGTCTTCATGCGAACGACGCGGGGCCTGCAGCGGGTCGACGTGATCTACCGCCGCATCGACGATGATTTCCTCGATCCCCTCACCTTCCGCCCCGACAGCGTGCTCGGGGTGCCGGGGCTGGTGAACGCCTATCGGGCGGGCAACGTGGCCCTCGCCAACAGCATCGGCACCGGCATCGCCGACGACAAGGGAATCTATCCCTTCGTGCCCGACATGATCCGCTACTATCTCAAGCAGGATCCGCTCCTCAACAACGTGGAAACCTTCCGGCCCGAGGTGCCCGAACAGCTCCAGCATGTGCTGGCCAACCTCGACACGCTCGTGGTGAAGCGGGTGAACGAGTCGGGCGGCTATGGGATGCTCGTGGGGCCTGCCTCGACCGCCGAGCAGCGGGATGAATTTCGCCGGGCGATCCGGGCCAATCCGCGGGACTTCATCGCCCAGCC
>CAYZFV010000042.1:0-26148 GCA_964477765.1 uncultured Candidatus Kuenenia sp. | reverse complement strand
CGAGCGAAAGCACGACGACGAGAAGGGCCGTCTGGAAGTCGGGCAGGTCGGACGCCGTCGCATCGGCCCGCGCCGAGAGGATGTCGTCGACCATGTATTGCTGCAGCTTCGGCGGCACGAGTTCGGCCACCACGCCGATGAGCGTGAGGAAGCCCATCAGCAAAGCCGACCGTCGGTAGGGCGCGATCAGCTCCACCACACGCTTGAGGATCCGCCCCTTCTGCATGCACCGCGGGCAGGTGTCGTCGACCGTGGCGAGCCGCAGGCTGCAGGTCGGGCAGCGGGGCGGATCGAGCGCCGCGGCGTCGAATCGGATCGGCGCGATCGCCGTGCCTTCGGTGGCCGCTCGTTCCCGGGCCGCTTCCACCGCCCGGGCCACTTTGTGAAACCGCATGGCGAGGGCGTTGGAATAGCGAATGAGATCGACCCAGTCGCCACCGATCCGCGTTTGGAGCATCCCGCCACCGACGCCGGCGGTGGTTCGCACCCGCTCGATGTCGGGCCACGCCACATGGCGGATGGGTGGCACGGGGGACGGCGAATCGTGGTCCGCCGTCGGGCAGACCGCCAAGCCTGTGGCCGAAATGACAAGGCATTCCCTGGCGGGCGTGCCGTCGAGGGAGACATCGGAATCGACCGACGTCCAGGCCGCCGCAAACGGGTTGGCTGGATCATCGGGCGATGGCGTGGAAGGCGCCGGGGATTTATGCTCCGGCAGCGTCGCGAGCGGCGCGTTGATCGAACTGTCCTCGTCCATGCGGAAAACGGGAGAACCCGAAGATGTACGTATCGTATGCAAATGCTGTTCGTCGTGCCGCCGGTTTCGCCGCTGCGGCGGCTTTCGTGGTCGGGCTGGCCGGCTCTCCGGGCGTTGCCCGGGCCGACGAGTCCGGCTTCGAGAGCCTGCTTGACGGACGGACGCTCGCCGGCTGGAGGGCCAACGAAAACGTGGACAGTTGGCAGGTGGTCGACGGGGCGATTGTCTGCCACGGGCCCCGAAGCCATCTTTTCTATGTCGGGCCCGACGTGGCCAAGCCCGCCGACTTCACGAATTTTCACCTCAAGGCCGAGGTGATGACCAGGCCCAACTCAAATGCCGGCATCTTTTTCCACACCGCCTTCCAGGAGGAGGGCTGGCCCCAGGTGGGCTATGAGATGCAGGTCAACAACTCCTTTGCCAAAGATCCCGTCCGCACAGGGAGCATCTACAACGTCGTCAAGAATTTCATGCCCCCGGCCCAGGATGACACGTGGTTTACCCAGGAACTCATCGTCCAGGGCAAGCGGATCACGGTGATCGTCGACGGAAAGACGCTGTTTGAATTTGTCGAACCGGAGGGCGTGACCGGTACCCGGAAGCTTTCCCACGGCACCTTCGCGCTTCAGGCCCACGACCCCGGCAGCGAAGTCCACTTCCGCAACCTGCGGGTGAAAAGGCTGCCGTAACCGTTCGTGAAAAACCGCGACATGTGATTCTGAACCGACGCAATGGCGTGTATTTTTTGAACCCGTTTTGCGTAACAAAATGAATTGAATATGATTCAACTTGTTACAAAACATTGCGGCGTTGGATGACGGAACCGATGGCGGATCAGCGGGCCGAGATCACCGAGCAGATCCAGCGGCTGGCGGCCGCGCTTGTTGCCACGCATCCGGCCGGCGCGGGGCTCGCGCTGATCGGTGGATTTCGCTATCGATTGCTCGATCGCGGCCTCCGGCGATCGGTCGATATCGACTACCACTGGCAAGGCGACCTCGTCGCCAAGCGCGACGAACTGGTCTCTCTCTACGAGCGACGATTGCTGCCCGATGTTCGGAGGCAGCTGGGGCTCGCCGGCAGCGCTGCGCCAGCCCGCCATTTCGGCCAGGAGCCCACGGCGGTCGCGACGGTCGATCTCGCCTTCTGGGGAATCGGATCGATGCTCGGGCGAGTCGAGATCCCGATTGACATCACGCGGATCGAATGCATCGACCCGCCGACCACCAGAACGGCCGACGGGATCATTTACCGCACGGCATCCGACGCCGACCTCCTCGAAGCCAAGGTCATCGCCATCCTTGGCCGCACCTTTATCGAGCATCGAGATCTTCTTGATCTGCACCTGTTTGCCAGCCACGCAGCGACCGATGCAACGCGTCGCGTGCAAGGAAAACTCTCCCGCCTGGGAGTGGACAGGGCGGCGATCGTGCGGAGGCTTCGCGATCTCGACCGGTCGACCGCCCATCATGCGAAGACGCTCGACGCGGTGATTCGCAATCAGCTCGATCCGGCGGCGGCGGCTGTTCTCATCGAGTGTGGTGGAGGAGGGGCTGTGCTGGCACGTGCGAGGAGTCTCCTTGCCGATTTTCTCGGGCAGAAAGAGGGGCCGGCATGAAGGCGATCGAGTGGGTGCGGTTTCTCGCCGACCAGAGGACTCGCCACGGGAAGGGTGTGTTCACGGTTGCCGAGTTGGCAAACGTGGCGGACGTTTCGCCGGCGGTGCTCAATGTCGAACTCGGCCGGCTGGTGAGCCGAGGTCTGATTCGCCGCTGGGTGCCCGGCCGGTATGGCCTGCCTGATGGTGTGACCGCTTCTGAACTCGTGGCGGCGATTGATGCCGACGCCTACGTGACGGGTGCCTACGCCCTGGCGCAGCACGGTTTCATCACCCAGGTGCCACACGAGATCGACTGCTTCACGCGGCGGCGACACAATCGCTCGCGGCGGCGGCAGACGCCGCTGGGCACGATCGTGTTCATCTGCGTCGGGAACCGCGTGCATGCCCCGCCGGCGGGTAGAGGCCTCGCGCCTCCGGGCCAGGCGCTCTGCGATCTGGTTTTCGTCCACCGTCGGCGCGGGCTCGACCCGCGGAATCTCTACACGTTTCGGAACCTCGGCCGGCTTCGGGTGTCACCCGACGTGGTAGATCGCTATCCGGCCACGGTGCAGCGGGGAGTTGCTGCTGTGCTCTCCGGGAATCCGTCGATCGAGGCCTTGTAGCCCCCGTGGCAGCAGGAGGGAAAATGCTCGGCCCGGGTTCAGTTTTTGGGGGAGTTTGTCGATAATGAGGAAAATTCCGTCTCTGGAGGGTTCGCCATGATTCAATCCGCCATGCCCGCGGGCATCCGCGACGACATCACCCAGTGCATCGGCCGCACGCCGCTGGTGCGTCTCCGCCGTGTCACCGAAGGCTGCGTGGCCACCGTCGTCGGCAAGATCGAAAACATGAACCCGCTGTGGAGCGTGAAAGACCGGATCGCCTGCGCCATGATCGACCAGGCTGAGAAAGACGGCCAGATTGGCCCAGAGACCATCGTCATCGAGCCCACCAGCGGCAACACCGGCATCGGCCTGGCGTATGTCTGCGCCGCCCGTGGCTACAAGCTTCGCGTGACGATGCCGGAGAGCATGAGCCTCGAGCGGCGGCGGATGCTCAAGGCGCTCGGCGCCGAACTGGTGCTCACGCCCGCGGCCGAAGGGATGCCGGGCGCGGTGCGGCATGCCGAAGAGATCAACGCGTCAAGCGAACAGTTTTTCATGCCCCAGCAGTTCAAAAATCCTGCCAACCCCGATGTGCATCGGAAGACCACGGCGGAGGAGATCTGGGCCGACACCGAAGGGCAGGTCGACATCCTCGTGTGCGGCGTCGGCACCGGCGGCACGATCACCGGCTGCGGCGAGGTGCTCAAAGCCAAGAAGCCGGGCCACAAGGTGGTGGCGGTGGAGCCGGCCAATAGCCCTGTGATTTCACAGAAACTCGCCGGCGAGCCGATCAAGCCGGGGCGACACACGATTCAGGGGATCGGCGCCGGGTTCATTCCCGAGATCCTCAACCTCGATGTGATCGACGAGGTGGTGAAGGTCGACGATGAAGACGCCATGGAAACCGCCCGGCAGATGGCCAAGCGGGAAGGGCTCATGTGCGGGATCAGCTGCGGGGCGGCTGCCTCGGCCGCCCTCGAGGTGGCCCGCCGCCCGGAAAACGCCGGCAAGATGATCGTCGTGGTGCTGCCCGATCTCGGGGAGCGATACCTCTCCACGCGGCTGTTTCCCGAGTGACGCCCCATCGGCTCTGGAAAAACGGGGCTTTCTGGCCGCATGCACGACCTTGGGCCTTGCATTTTTTGCTTGATCGGCGAAAGTAAGGGGCTCCCGATCATCGGTCAGAAAGTCAGTCAGAGAGCCCAGAGCCATGCGTACCAAGAGTGTCGTGCCCCGTCTGCGGGCCAAGAAGCGGCTGTTTAAGCGGGTCAAGGGGTCGGTCGGCGGCCGCCGGAAATTGCTCCGCACCGCCAAGGAGTCGCTCATCCGTGCCGGCGTATTCGCCCGCCGCGACCGGCGCCGCAAGAAGCGTGACTTCCGCCGCCTTTGGATCATCCGCATCAACGCCGCCTGCCGTGAGCGGGGCCTGCGGTACAGCCAGTTTATCGCCGGCCTGGAAAAGATCGGCTGCGAACTCGATCGCCGCACCCTGGCCGAGATGGCCGTGCTCGATCCGACCGGCTTCGACGCCGTCGTGGAGAGTGTCCGCCAAGGGCTGGGCCTGCCGGAGCCCGTCGCCGCCGCCTGACTCCTTCGTTCCGTCTGAGCAGGGGGCACCCGCCCGGTGGCAGCCGTCTCACTCGATGCATTCCTGGCCGAGATTGAAGGCCTGCGGTCGGCGGCATCCGCGGTCCTCACGGCCGCCGCCGACGAGGCAGCGGTGGAGGCGGCGCGGGTTGAATTTCTCGGCGCCCGCAGCGGCCGCCTGAAGGCGATTCAAAAAATGCTCGGCGGGCTCGACGGTGCCGACAAGCCGGCTGCCGGCAAGCATTTCAACGAGGCGAAGGGGGAGATCACCGCCCTCCTCACGGCCGCTCAGGAGCGGCTGGCCGGCGGCAGTGCGACTGCTCTCGAGGCGATCGACGTGACCTTGCCTGGGGAGCCCTTTCGGCTCGGCCATCTCCATCCGATCACGCAGACGATTCGCCGCGTGCAGGAGATCATGGCCCGGCTCGGCTTCGAGAGCGTGACCGGCCCCGAGGTTGAAGACCAGTGGCACAACTTCGAGGCCCTTGCCATCAACGCCGAGCATCCGGCCCGTGATCCGCTCGACAACTTCTATCTCGCGGTGGCTCGCGGAGCCGATCCACTCCTGCTCCGGTCGCAGACGAGCACCGTGCAGATCCGCGTGATGGAGCGGCGGAAGCCGCCGCTGCGGATCGTGTCGCTGGGCCGCGTCTATCGCCCCGACACGGCCGATGCCACCCACTATCCGATGTTTCATCAGGTCGAGGGGTTGCTCGTCGAACCGGGCACCACGATGGCCCACCTCAAGAGCGTGTTGCGAGTGTTTGCGTCGAGCTTTCTCGGCGGCGATGTGAAGGTGCGATTCCGGCCGTCGTTCTTCCCGTTCACCGAGCCGAGCGTCGAAGTCGACATGGAGTGGGGCGGCCGCTGGATCGAGATGGGGGGCGCCGGCATGGTCGACCCGGCCGTGCTCGAGGCGGTCGGCTACGATCCCGACACCGTCACCGGATTCGCGTTCGGCCTGGGCGTGGAACGGATCGCCGCCCGCAAATATGGCGTGGCCGACATTCGCGACTTCTACCGCAACGACGTCCGCTTCCTCGAGCAGTTTTGAGTCGTCGATGATTCTCTCCAAAGCCTGGCTGGCAGACTACGTGCACCTCGATGCTCCCACGGAGGAGATCGTGGAGCGGCTGCTCATGGCCGGGCTCAATCATGAGTCGACGGTCGCGCATGGCAGCGACGAAGCGATCGAGATCGAGGTGACGAGCAATCGCCCCGATTGGCTCGGGCACCTTGGCGTGGCACGGGAACTCACCGTGCTCTTTGGCCGCCCGCTTCATGTGCCCGACCCGCAGCCGGTGGAGACCGGCCCCGCGGCGGCGGAGAGCATCGCCATCGAGATTCGCTCGCCGGAGATCTGCCCCTTCTATTGCGGCCGCGTGATTCGCGGTGTGCGGATCGGCCCCAGCCCGCAGTGGCTTGTCGATCGGCTCGCCGCTGTCGGCGTCGCGAGCGTCAATAATGTGGTCGACGTCACCAGCTACGTGATGCTCGAGTGTGGCCAGCCGCTCCATGCCTTCGATCTGGGGCAGGTGCGTGGCGGCCGTATCATCGTGCGTCGGGCCGAGGCGGGCGAGCCGTTTACGGCCATCAACCACAAGACCTACGCGCTCACCGACCACATGTGTGTGATCGCCGACGCCGAGCGGCCGGTGGCGTTGGCCGGTGTGATGGGCGGGGCCGATTCGGAGATCAGTGAGTCCACGACCGACATCCTGCTGGAGTCCGCGCAGTTTGCCCCGTTGGCGGTGCGGGCGGCGGCCCGCGGTCTCGTGCTCGCGAGCGGTTCGTCGTATCGCTTCGAACGTGGGCCCGACCCGGCGGCCGTCGAGTGGGCCAGCCGACGGGCGGCCGCGCTCATCCTCGATCTGGCCGGAGGCAGCCTGGCGGCGGGCGTGGTCGAGGCGGGTGTCCTGGCCTGCTCGCCGGCCACGATCGATCTGCGGGATCACCGCGCGGCAGAAGTGCTCGGGGTCGACGTGCCTGTGGCTCGGCAACGCGAGATCCTCACGAGCCTGGGCTTTGTGCCGGAGAAGGCGGCGGCGGGATCATCGCGGTGGCGGGCGCCCACATGGCGAAGGGATGCCTGGCGGGAGATCGATCTCGTCGAGGAGATCGCCCGGATCGAAGGCTACGACCGGGTGCCGGAGGATCAGCCGATCGCGGCCCGATCCGTGGAGCTCTCGGCCCGTGAGCGGGCGGTTCGTGTTGTTTCCGAAGTGCTGGTGGCGGCAGGCTTTTGCGAGGCGATGACCCGCAGCGTGGTGGCCGAGCCGCTGGAGGCGATGAAGAGCCCGTGGACCGATGCCCCGCCATTGGTCTGCCAGCCGGCACTGATCCGGGGGGCCGATCGGCTGCGGCGCACGCTGCTGCCGAGCCTGCTTGAGGCCCGCGCCGGCACGCTCGCCGTGGGAGCCCCGCATGGCGAGCTGTTTGAAATTGCCCATGCCTACCTGCCTCGCACGGCACCGCAACCGGCCGATCTCCCCGCCGACTCGCCGGTCGAGGAGCCGCCGCTGGTCTCACTCGTGACGGCCGGCGAATATCTGCGGGCCAAGGGGCTCGCCGAGGCACTGTTGGCGAAGCTGGGCATCGGAGCGGGTCGTCTGCCGGCTGAGAATGGGCCGTGTGTCGAATATCGACCGCTGGCGACCGACCTCCTTACGGCCGGTCGGGCAGCGGAGATCGTGTTGCATCGCCCCGATCATCCGTCGGTCCGCGTGGGGGTGGTTGGCGAAATCGCCGCTGCGCCGCTCCAAGACCATTCGCTTCTTGGCCCCGTGGCCGCGGTCGAGCTGCGACTCGACCAACTCGACTTTGCGATCACAGCCGAAAAGCGGCTCGTGCGACCGAGCGATTTTCCTGCGGTGGAGCGGGATCTCAATCTTGTGGTCGATGAGCAGGTGCCGTGGGCCGCGATCGCGGCGGCGATTCATACGGCGGCCGGGCCGCTCGTGGAGCAGTGTCGGCTTGTGCAGGTTTGGCAGGATCCTGAGCGGCTGGGCGTCGGCAAGAAGAGCGTGGTCGTGTCGCTGCGGCTTCGCAGCGACTCCGGCACGCTCTCCGGTGACGAGGCCGCCCGCGTCATCGAGGCCGTGGTGGCGGAGTGCAGCCGCCGCGTCAACGCCGTGCTGCGGTGATGGATATCCTTCTTCCAAATCCCTGCCAGAGCAGCCTGCTCGATTTCAGACGTGTCACGTCAGTGGAAAATTGAGTGGCGGCACACGTTTTTTCCATGGAAACAGCGTGATGATCTGCCGTCAGGCTGCCGCGTCAAGAATCGTGCCATCGCACCAGATCCGCACCTGTTTCGAAACGGCGTAGGATCGCAGCTCAGGCGAAATGACCTTGCACGCGACCAGCGGAACCGCGACGAGGCCTGCCTTTCGCAAGATGCCCGCCCTCCTCGCGGCGCGATCGATGTCGTCGGCGCCGCACGTCGCCGATACTTCCACGACTACGTGGCTGGCGATCCCATCGATGATGCCCGACGCGATCGCATCCACCCGCAGCACCTCGTCGGCCTCGTCGGGTTCGACGGCCTGCTCGATCGCATCGAGCACCTCGTCGTTTCGCAGCAACTTCCCCCGCCGCATCAGCCTTCCGAGGTACGACGTCAGCCGGTCACGAAACTGAAGCTCAAACGTGGAGCCCAGCACCGCATCGAGCCGCGCACCCTGCCGCTCTCCCTGGATTACCAGCGATTGCACCACCTTGGTGAGTTCAAAAACCTGGGCCTCGGTGCGGTCTTGCGCCTCGGCGAGCTTGGCGACCTGAGCCTCGGTGCGGTCTTGCGCCTCCGCAAGCCGGTCAACTGACGCAGTAAGTTCGCGAAACTCCGCCTTGGTCACCGTGTTGCCCAGTTCCTCGAACATCGGCCCAAGTGTGTGGGCGAGCGACTTGGCGGCCTCTTCCCCGAGGGACGACCGAAGATCTTCGTAAATTCGAAACGTGTTCATGGGAAAAATCCGGTGCTCGGCTGGAGGAACTTCTTTGAGTGTACGGGCGTATATTTTCATTGTCAACCCCTCCAGGCTCATTCGCAGAGTCCGGCGGACGGCACCGCGGCGGCCTGCCGCACCGGTTCGTTACTGCGTCCGTCTATCGCGATGGGCCGCTCGGTGAATCGGCAAGCCTTGGGAGTAGCCGCCGCAGTCGCTGAACTGCCGGTTCCAGCGCCCGGCATGATTGGCCGGATATCGCCGCTGCCGTCAGCCTGTGTTTCCGGCTTTGCCGGCACTCGGGCACAGAGCGGCGAGCCCGCAGTCGCTACAGAAGGGGCTGCGAGCGTGGCAGACGCGGCGGCCATGGAGGATCAGCGAGTGATGCAGGAAGGTCCAGCGGTCCTGCGGAAAGAGCGATTCGAGATCCTTTTCGACCTTGTTGGGGTCTTGGTGGCTGGTGAACTTCAGCCGTCGGGCGAGCCGGCCGACATGGGTATCGACCGCGATGGCGGGCCGACCGAAGGCGTTGCTGGCGACCACATTGGCGGTCTTGCGACCCACGCCGGGCAGGGCGAGCAGCGCGTCGTAGTCTTCGGGTACGTCACCGCCGTGGAGGTCGACGATCCGCTTCGCGGCGGCCACGATGTTTTTGGCTTTGTTGCGAAACAGTCCGATGGTCTTGATGAAGGGCTCGACCTGCTTCGGAGTGGCCTCGGCCAGAGCCGCTGCGTCGGGATAGGCGGCAAACAGCGCGGGGGTGGCGGCATTGACGCTCACATCGGTGGCCTGTGCGGAGAGGATCGTCGCCACCAGCAGCTCAAAAGGTGTGCCGAAGGCGAGTTCGGTGGCGGCATCTGGGTAGCCCCGCTCGAGGGCGGCCAGCACCTGCTCGGCCCGGCGGCGTTTGTCGACGACGCGTTCTCGTGGCATAGGAATTGATGGAGCGCAGAACGAGGGGGCATTCAAAACCGAACATCGGCATCGTACCCGGATTGCCCCCGTTGTGGGCCCGGTGGACATCAATCTCGGTGGCGGTCCGCGTCTGCCGCCCCCGACGTACGGTCACTCAGCCAGCGAGCAGTTCCGGCACGATGCCGGTACTGTGGCTGAAGGACTGAGTGGAAACACCCGCCTGTTGCAGCAGCGTAAGCCAGTAGTTGGCGAGGGGCGTGTCCTCTTGGGGCAGCACGATGTGACGACCGTGCCGGATGTCAGGGGCGCCGCCCCCCGAGAGCAACGCCGGCAGATTCTTCAGTTCATGGCCCGACCGCAGGTTGGTGCCGTAGCTGACGATGCACCGGTCAAACAGCGGCTGGCCGTCGAAGTCTCTGGCCTCTTTCAGCCGGTCGAGGAACGCAGCGAACAGTTCCATGCACTTCTTGTCCCGCAGCCGGGAGGCCTCGATCCGCGGCTGGGAAAAACCATAGTGGCTGAGGGAGTGGGCCTTGAGGCTGATCCCCATGCTCTCCAGCAGTGAACAGACCGGCAGCCGGTAGCTGACCACCCGCGTCGCATCGGTCTGCAGGGCGATGATGATCATGTTCTCCATCAGCCTGATCGCCTCTTCCCCGGTCAGCCCTTCGGCCGGGGCATCGAAGGGGGCGGCCGGCTTCGGCGTGTCGGCCCAGCGGGCTTGTCGCTCCAGACCGCGTTCAACCTGCCGCAGCCCGGTGAAGTATTCGTCAAGCTTCTCTCGGTCGGCCTTGCCCAGCCGCCGGTTCAGGCTGTTACCGTCGAGCTGGACGATGTCGAGGATGCTCTGCTTGTTTGTGAGTCGCCGGTGGATCGCCTGTGGGTCGTCGTTGGGCGTGGCGAAAAGTGTCCGGTAGAGATCGAGCGGTCGCTCGATCCCGGGGATCGGGTTGCCGCCGTCATCCCACGAGAGCGAGAGGCCGGCGCCGTGCCCCGAGTTCGAACCCCCGTCAGGCTCCTGGGCCGAAAGCACCAGCGACGGAAACCGGGTGTCGGTTCCCAGCTGCCGGGCCGCCAGTTGGTCGCAGGAGATCGAGTTGTGAAACCGCTTGCCCGGCGTGCCGGTGACGTTTGCCCCAGTCAGGTACGAACAGCTGCCGCCGTGCGGGTCGGTCGCCCCCAGATTGGTCAGGTTGGTGACCAGCGTGATGTCCTGCTGATGTCGGGCCAGCGGGGCCATCCCTTCGGTCAGGCCGATCTCGGCAAAGGCTCCGGCTTTGGTCGGATAGAAGCTGTCCTTGGTAAAGCCGAAGCCCCCACCGAGGAAGATCATCCGGATGGGCGGCGTCGCCGGCGCGTTTGCCTTGGCGAATGACTCAAGCCCAGGGAGTGCCGCCGCAGCAACGCCGGTCCGGATGAAGGCACGGCGGGTCACGGGATGAATCTGGAGGCTTGTCATAGCGGGTTCTCAGGGTGTCGTGGAGACGGCTTACCTCGTCTGGAACAGACGGCTGGTGGTGATGGCATGGACCATTGACCGGACGGGGAAGTCTGCCGGTGCCAGCTGGTCAAGCATGGCTTCGACGTCATCAGCATCAGAAAACTCGACGGTTCGGCCCAAGGCGTAGGTGAGCAGCGACTCGAGCAGTTCCCGGGCCAGCCGGTGCTGCTGGGTGGCGAGGAGCGCCTGCAGTTCCTGCACATTGGCGAAGCGGGCGCCACTGGGCAGGACGACGTCGGTTGTAATCGGCAGGTCCTCGGTGCCAATCCGCTCGGTCTCCCGCCAGCGGCCGACGGCGTCGAAGTGTTCCAAGCCGAAGCCGATCGCATCAATTTTGCGATGGCAGGAGCCACAGACCGCCTGCTGCTGGTGCAACTTGACGAGGTCGCGGGTGCCCGTCGGCTTGTTCGAGGCAGCCGACAGTTCAGGCACGTTCGGCGGCGGTGGGGCCGGTTTGTCGTGCAGCAGTTTTTCCAGGATGAGGGCGCCCCGGATCACCGGCGAGGTGCGTTCGCCATTGGAGCCAGCGGTGAGAAAGGCAGTCTGGGTGATCAGGCCACCTCGGGGGGAGTCGGCGGGAAGCTCGACTCGCTCAAATGCATCGGTGTGGCAGTCAGGGACTTCAAGTCCATAGTGAATCGCAAGCGCTGGATTGACCATCACGAAGTCTGAGTCAATGAAAGTGGCAGCAGGCAGGTTCTCGGCCAGCATCAACCCGAAGAGCTCGCAGACCTCGCGTTTGGCCGCCAGCCGTAGGCCGGTGTTGAAACGGATGTATTGCTTCGGATCGACCGTGATGGCATCGAATCGATCGAACTCAGCCCATTGGCTGATGAAGCCGTCGCGCAAGGACTGCGAGCGGGGGTCATCCAGCAGCCGATCGACCTGGGCCGTGAGGACGGAGGGCTGGGTCAGGTCGGCGGCGTAAAGTTCCTCGTCAGGCGGCCGGCTCCAGAGAAAGTACGAAAGCCGAATGGCGAGTTTACGGCTGTCGAGTTGTCGCCTGCTCGACTCCGTCGTCGCCGGCTGTTCTTCCAGAAACAGGAAGCCGGGGGAGGCAAGAAGGATCGCAAAGACATCGGCGAGCGCGGCCTGGTGCTTCATGCCGGCCTTGCGGTTTTCCTCGAACCGGCGGCTGAGGCCGGCGATGAACGCAGGGTCGGGCTGCCGCCGCCGGAACGCTTCAAAGGCGAACCGTTCGATCAGTTCACCGGCCCGGGCATTGTCATTCAGCAGGGCATGACGGCCATCCTGAATCGGTCCGTCCGGGGAAAGGATCGTCTCCAGAACCGGCCGCCACTCGGGATAGAACGGGCCCTCGATTTCCAGCCAGTCGATCCAGATCGACACCCACGGGTCCATCGCCTGCTTGGGCCCCTGAAGAAACTGGAGATAGTCGGGAATGCCGGGGCTGTTCTCCTCAACTCTTGCAATGAGCCCGAAGCGGCCCAGTGACTGCCGGGTTCGCAGTTCAACTGTCTCAGGCTGATCCACGGTGCCGCGGATCTGGCGGTCCCCTTGGGTTCGTGCTGATCCCGCACGAGTGCGATGGTCCGGATGGGATCTGGGCTCCCATGCACACCACCGTGGATGCGGATGATGTAGTCGCCACGAATATCGGTGTGGAGGGCATTTGTCACCCACTTCGTTTCATTCAGGACACCGACGCCGAGATAGACACCGTCATCGACCCGGGGATACTCCAGATATTTCCGGGGGTGTCCGGCCCTGATTCTGAATTGGCGGAAGACGATCTCCGCGTCCCCCTCATCCTCGAAGCCCATCTCCTGCCATGTCTTGCCGGCCTGTTTCATCGCCATCTTCTGGTCGAGGTCAGCGAGGTGTTTCCGCAGTTGTTCGGTGACGCGGTCTTCCGGCTCAGCACGGCTGTGAACCTTGGTTGGCTGCCGGGGACGAACGGTCCAGGTGAAGGCCTCGTCCGCCACCTTGCGGCCGAGGGCCAGATACTTTTCGAAGTGTACCGATGAGAAGAACTGCTCGGCCCCGACGGTGTCGAAGCTGCTGATGCTGCCATCTTCGGGGATCTCATCGAGTGGCACATCGAAGCCGAAGAGGTGGCGGATGGTGGCCGAATATTCCCGCCGATTGAGCCGCCGCAGGGTGAACGTTCCGCCATGGTCCGTCAGCCGTCGTCGTGCCTCCTGAATCGTGGTGGTCAGGGCGGCCAGCGAACAGCGGAGTTCACTCTCGTCCGGCTGGGGGGCCTCCTCAGGCGGCATCGCACCGCCGTTGAGCTGGTCAAGCACATCCTGCCACCGCTGCGCGGTGTCGTTGGTGTCGATCTGCCAACTGACGGTGTCGAACCGCACCTGCCCGTTGGCCTCCTCGGCGTTGTGGCAGTCGATGCAGTAGCGGTTCAGAAACGGCTCGAGTGAGTCCCGAGGCACTGGCGTCGCAACCGCTTGGCCAGACGGGGCCGCCTCAGCGACCAGGCCTCCGGACGAAGCGAGGGCGAGGCAGCCGACGATGATGAAAACACGGGTGCAGGTCATGGTGTGGAGGACGGCAATGAAGCGATCGACGGAGGTTCAGAAGCTTCATCCATGATATGCGGCGGCGGCAGATTTCTCTGGGCTGGTTCGCAATCGGAACAGCGGTTGATGTGGCGGCGCAGCCATCCTTCCAAAAACACGCGGTCATCGGACAGAGGCACACAGGGCATTCCACGGTGCCGGTCTCGTTCATGTGTTCTGATTTGCAAAAACTGAGGCACTGATGTATTGTTTCTAGCATCCGAACTGGATGTTTTTGACATGTTCCGTGGGCCTCATGAAATCGAAGCCGCCTTGAGTCACCTCGGGAAACGTTTGCTCTACGCCGACGCCCCGCCTGCCTCGATCGTTGTCTGTGGTGGCAGCGCCCTCCAGATGCAAGGTCTTTCCACGCGAACGACGCAGGATGTGGACGTTTGCGCCGTTGTGGCTCACTCCGCGGTGACGCCCGTGGCATGCGGTGCAACGGATCTTCCCGAAGCGTTCAAGGAGGCCGTGCAGGCGACGGCCAGAGAACTGGGCCTCAATCCTCTGTGGCTCAATACGGCTGCCGCGGAGGTTCTCGCCGTGTACGGTCCGCCCCCAGGCATGCAAGAAAGGCTCTTGGCTCGCGACTACGGACCGAACCTGCGAGCTTTCTTCCTGTCACGCATCGACCAGATCCATTTCAAGATTCTGGCTGCAGCCGACCCGAAAGCTCCGGAACGACACTTCGAGGATCTGAGTCACCGCTTGCGGCCGACGGCAGTCGAGGCACGAATGGCCGTCTCCTGGCTGCTCGACAGACCGACCAGTTCGTGGGTACGAGCCAACATTCGACACGTTGTGGAGGCGATCGGTTATGCCGACATCGCTGGCGACATTCCGAACTGACGTCACGGAAGCGATCCTGGATTTCCTCGTCGAACAGTGGCGGCGGCTGAACGCGCCCGCCGGCAGCGCGGACGCCCCGGCGTTCGTCGTCGATCCGGAGGTGCTCGTGGCTCTCACGACCAGTCTCGGCAGGCACGACTCGCGGGTGTTCGACCTGATGGTCGATTGGCTCGTCACAAACGGCTGCTGGATCAATGTCCAGAGGCTGGCCCGCCTGGTCCGCGAAGACGGCTATGCGGATCCGGCCGTCCTGGGCGCCGTCGCCGCGTTGCTCGCAGACCGCGATCGTTCCGTCAAGTGGCGGAGGCTGGCGACAACCCTGCGGCCGGCTGCGGTTTCGGCGCCTTGTCCGCTCTTTCACCGGGCAGCAGTCGGAGCAACGCCTGGCAGGAAGGTCGACGAACTGTTCGCCGCTTACGGACTGGAAAGGACGCCGTTCGTTCTGAGGTCGCACGCTGGGACGGTGCGGTTGCGGCACCCGGGCTCAATTTTTTGCACCAGCCGAGCGGTGTTCGGCGTGGCGATCCGGGCCGACGTGATGACCTATCTCGTGACCAACCAGTCGGCCCATGCCCGCGGTCTGGCTGCGAGCCTCGGCTCCAACCACATGCAGGTGCGGGCGGTTCTGCAGGCGATCGAGTTGGCTGGTATCGCCGTCTCGCGTTCCGAGGGTCGCACCCGACGATACTCGATCGACACGGATATCTGGTTTCCCGTTCTGGTGGGCAAGCCCACGGCTGTGGAGTGGATGAATTGGAGACGGCTTGGCCGTGGCCTCCATGGAATCGTGTCGCGTTTGTTTGGCATTGCCGTCGACCGCGTCGATCCGGCGCTGGTTCTCCCGATCATTCGCGAGACGATCGACGCCGTGGAAAGCGATCTCCTGCAAGCGCATCCCTGGTTGTCGCACCCGGGCGGGCGGGCCCGCGTGCTCGGAAAGCCGTTGGCCCGCCTGCTGGAAAATCCTGGACGGGAGTGCGCGGGTGGTCACCCGGTTCGTTCGTGATACCGGCGGGTGAGCGGCTCGTGATCCGCCGGCCCAAGCCTCTCGCCTCGGCTTTCCGAATCCGAGCTACCGGTCGGCGTAGACCCGTGTCACTTCTTCCTTCGTGATCGGCGCGGCATGGTCATCGCTGGTCAGCTGCACCTGGATGCGATGATCGCCGGCGCGGCGGCCGCGGATGCGGATCTTGAAGGTCGCCTCTTCCGTGGGCACGAGCGTGGCCAGCGGTTCGAAGAAGACGGTCAGGTTTTCGATCCGATGGCCCGACGGCCCACTCGCCTCGACCGGTTCCAGGTCGCCCAGCAGCGTCGCCGCCAGCCGCACGCCGCTGGCCGGCTTCGTGCCCTGATTCCCCACGCGGATCACGTATTCGGTCTGCCCGCCGACCTCGATCGGATCCTCGCTGTCGGCAATCTGGAAGGTGAGGCTGGCGAGGCCGTCGACCTCGATCGTGTTGGCGATCTGGTCAGAAAGCCCGGCGGGATTGCGGGCGGCGGTGAGCAGTTTCTGCGGCCCGAGGGCCACCGGCATGACGACGAGTTCCACGGTGCCGGTCTCGCCCGGCGGCAGCTCTTCGAGGCTCCAGAGCACTCGATGATGCCGCTCGTCGTAGAAGCCCGCGTTGTTGGCCCGCACAAACTTCATGCCCGGCGGTAGCTGGGTTGCCAGTTCCACGCCGAGGGTGGGGGCCGTGCCGGTGTTGTGCATCGTGACCCGGCAGGTGGCAGGCCGCTGCAGATAGCGACGGCCCGGCATGTCGGCGGCCAGTTCGAGCATCGGGGCCGTCACCTCCAGTGGAACGGAGGCGTCGGCGGAGAGCCGGCCATCGGCCCGGGCGGTCACGGTCATGGCATGGACGCCGGGCGACGTGGTGGCGAGTGTGAGATCGATCGTGCGACGTTCGCCCGGCTCCAGCCGACCGACATCAAACTCGACCTCCTTGCCTGCCGAATGTTGCACGCCATCGGGCAGCGTGCCCACAAGCACGACGCCGGTCGACGTGCCCGTGCCTGGATTCGAGACGACGATGGAAGCGGTGATCTCCTTGCCGATCAGGACGGGCTCCGGCGTCGATGACTCGATCTCGAGCCCGGGCTTCGTCGAGCGCGAGCGGACGGAGGCATCGGCGCGGAAGGTCACACTCGCCACGCTCCCGATCTCACCCTCGGCTTCAGGCATCACCTCCATCGCCACCTTGGTGCCGGCGCCGGGGTCGAGCGTGCCGAGCCGCCAGACGAGATCGCCGGTGGTCCCGCTCGGGTCGGAGGTTGGGCCGGGGGCCGCCGGCGGCGTCGTGGCGATCAGTCGGGTGCCGGCCGGCACCGTATCGTGGAGCGTCACCTCGTGGGCGACCGCCGTGCCGACATTGCGGATGAACATTTCATAGCGGGCCGGCTTGCCAACCTGCACCTCCCGCGGGCCCCGCTTCTCGACGGTGAGTTGGGGAGCCTGCACCCCTTCCAGCGCGGCCGGGCCCGGGCGGCCATCGCCGCTGGGCATCGGCTGCAGACCGCCCGTGCCCGTCAGTGGGGGAGCAGGCATGGCGGGTTGCGGCGGCAAACCGAAGCCCGTGGTTGCGAGGCCTGACTGTGCATTGGGCTGCGGCCCGGCGAAGCTCTGTGGGCCCAAGCCCGTCGGCCCACCTGGATTCGGCGGCGGAAACGGCGATGGCGGCGGGGTGGTGGCTTCGGCGACTGTGGCGGGCGGCGATGGTGGAGAGGGCGTGTCGCGCGCGGGGTCGGTGGCGTCGCCGGTGTCGCGAGGCATAGAAATGGGATCTGCGAGGGGGGCGAGCGGTTCGAGGTCGGTGCTCACCGGAAAACGCGACTCGACCGCTGGATCAGGGGCGGGCTCCTCAGAGGGAGCTGAATCATCCGACTCGTCAGCCGTGATCGCCGGCGTTGACTGTTCGCTCTGCGGGGGATCGGGCTCGGTCACTGCCGGATCGTTGGGCTCGGGGTCGTCGGACTCTGGCAGCGGGGCTGGAATCTCGTCAGCCGCCGTGCCGTCGGCCTCCTCGGCGGGAAGCAGATCGGTCGCGGCGGCCTCGGGCAGCGGCTCGAGGTCGGCAGGGGTCGAAAACCGAGACAGGCCGCGGTCGGTGCCGCTTGTCCGCACGATTGCCGCTGGCGCCTCAAACGAGACCGGGCGGTTGGGATACCGATCGGTTTCCGGCTGTTCGTCGGGATCGGTCGCCGGGGGGTGCCAGCCCTCCGCCGGCACCGGTTCGGCCGGCGCGACCGCGGCGGTCGTCTGGTCGGCTGGCTCGGAGCTGGGCATCGAACGGCCAATGCCGAGCGCCCAGACCAGGCCAAAGCCCGCGCAGCCGCAGATACAGGCGCCGAGAATGACAGGCAGATTCGACTGCCGCGGGGGAACCACCAATTCCTGCCGAGACGCTCGCTCAGTGTCGGACATGACACGATCCTCGCGGGGCTTCCGAACAACGCTTCCAGAGCGGGGGAGTACCACAACCGGCTTCCTCTTCGGAAGGTCACTCCACGTTAGGGTGGGTTCCTACGCAGCCGCGAGAAGCTGGCGAAGATGGAAGTGGAACTTGCCCAGTTTGCCCCCGTAGTTGCCAGCCGAGATGGCGGGAATGTCGGGGCCGGCCGCGGCACGGACGCCCGCCACCATGGCCCGGGCGATGGCCTCTTCGTCGACGCCGTCGATCACGATTTCGAGGGCGCACGTGACGTCGGCTGCCAGGCCTGTCTCGACGCGGCCCACGAGGCCCGGGCAAAACGCGTCGTTGGTCGATGCTCGCAGGCCCTCATACCGCGACCCGACCTTGCTGCCCGACCGCACGACCCCGCCGGGAAAGGGAGCGATCGTGCCGGGCACGGCATCGATTGCATCCACGGCCCGTCGAGCGGCATCGAGCGCGGCGTCGAGGGAGCGGCCCTGGATGATGAAGTTGCCCCCACCGACCCCCTTTTCGATACCGATCGATTCCTCCACCAGAAATTCACCGTCCATCACCGGCACCCGCCAGAAGCGGCGGCCGTCGAGAAGCTTCGATTTCTCGAAGCCGTCGCCGAAAAACCGGATGTGGCCTCCGAGTGGGCTGCGGTCGCCCGCCTCGGGCAGGCCGTCGAAGAGACTCACCGTGGGGCAGGTGAGCAGGCACTGGGCGGCCCGGTTCGCGACGGCTTTCCCGAGGCCTTCTCCGGAGAAACCGAAGGCCAGCACCGCCGCGGCCGGGCGGCCATCGGGGGAGTCGGCGACCGCCAGCCGCCGCTCGACCCCGATCTCGGCATCGCACCCGATCACGCTCGTGCCGTAGCCGCAGGCGGCGCGAAGGGCGGCATCGAGCCAGTGGTCGTCGTGGGCGGTCACGATCAGCCGCGCGAAGCGGAGGCGAAAGGCCTCGGCGAAGGTGTCGACGATGTGTGTCGTTTCAATGAGCAAGCAGGGTTCTCCCGGGGAGCGGCTTTCGCATATCCTATCCCGGTGGAGAAAAGGCCGACCATGGCCCTCTCCGCCGCCACGTCGCCCCACCTCCACAAAGGCCCCCAAGGATAAGGACTGTTCCGATGGCCGTTTTTCGCCGCCCCTTCGCGTGTGTCGCCGCCGCCCTCCTGGCTACGAGTCTGCCGGCCGCCTCTGCCGCCGATATCGCCGACACCGGGCTGTCGATGATTCCGGCCGACGCCGCGTTTGTGTCGTCGTCGCTGCGGCTTCGCGAGCAGTACGACGCGATCGTGAAGAGCAACGCCTTCGCCTCGATCAAGAAGCTGCCGGCCGTGAAGAAGTTCTTCGACTCGCTCGAGGAGCAGCGGGAGCAGCCGGGCAGCCCGCTGTCGATCGCCGACACGTTCATGCAGTTGCCGGAGAATCAGCAGGCGCTCGATCTCCTCGCCGACCTGGTCGCCACCGACACGTTTGTCTACGGCGAGCCGTCGTGGATCAAGGTGGTGACGCTGTTCAAAAAGGTGCAGCAGGCCCAGCAGGCGGCCAACATTCTGAGGATGGCGGGGGGTGACCTCGATTTTGACACCAATTTTGACGACGAATTTGCCACGCAGCTGATGCTCAAGACGATCGCCGACAACAAGGATCTCATCGTGATCCCCGACCTCGTGTGGGGATTTCGCACCACGATGGGCGAGGCGGCCGTCACGCAGTTGAAGCGGCTGGAGGTGCTTCTCCAACTGGCCACGCAGGCCAATCCGGATCTGGCAGATGCGCTGGAACGGCGAACCATCGCCGGCGGTGAGTTCGTGACGTTCACCTTCAAGCCCGACTACTCCCTGCTGCGGCAGCAGATGGTCGTGGATGAAGACAGCGAAGCGGATGTCGACGCCATCTTCGAGGCGTGGGGTGACATCGAGGTGGTGGTGGCGATCGGCACGGTCGGCGACCGGGTCATTCTGTCGTTGGGAGACTCGACCGATCATCTCGAAAAGCTTGTCGTCTCCGGGGGCGGCTTTGCAAAGGGGCTGCTCGGCACCACGGCGTTGGCACCGCTGAAGGATCACCAAGACAAGCCGATCACGGCGTTTTCATCCGTGAGCCAGGCGATGATGGAGGTGTTGGCTCCGTCCACCGCCGAGATCGATCAGCTGGCGAGCCTCACCGACCGGATCGCCGAGCAGGCCGATCTTTCCGATGAGGCTGCGGCCGATGCCCGCGACATGCTGCAGACCGTTTCGACGCAGTATGCCAAGTGGCTCCCGACTCCCGGCCCGTGGATGGCCTATTCGTTTATCGCCGAGCAGGGCTACGAGGGGTATGCCTGGGACTGGTCGCGAAACGGGCCGCTCGACGGCTCCAAGCGGCTCGATCTGCTCGAGCATGTCGGGGGTGCGCCGCTGGCAGCCGCGGCCCTGCGACTGCGGGCGGATGCCTACCGCTTCGATGACGTCGTGGCGTGGGCCGACATGCTGCGCGGCTTCGCCGTGAAGCACCTGCTGCCTCGGGCCGATGACGACGTGCGGGAGCAGGTGGCCGCGTTTGAGCGGCACCTCCTGCCGCTCGGGCAGAAGTTTGTGGAGATCGTTCGCCGCACGTTTCGGCCGGCGATGGCCGGCGGGCAGATCGGTTTCGTCATCGACGGCAAGAGCAAGACGAGCCGGCTGCAGCAGGCGTTGCCCCAGGCGGAGGCCCCGCTGCCCCTGGTCGAGCCGGCGATTGTGATCGGCCTCGATGATCCGGCGCTCTTTCGCGAGGGCATGAATGATCTCTTCACCCTCAGCGACGAATTGGTTGACGCCGTGCGGGCGATGAGCCCCGAGGCGGTGCCTTCCGACTATCGGATCGCCGATCCTCGCAAGGAGGAGGTGGCGGGGGGCAATGTCTGGTCATGGCCGCTGGAGAAAACGGGGCTCGACGAGCAGGTGCAGCCGGCGATCGCGTTGGGCAAGGATGCCGCCGTGTTGTCGCTGGTGCCCAAGCAGGCGGGCCGACTGATCGTGGAGACGCCGCTCACGACCGGTGCGCAGCTGACGAAGTTTGAAGAGCCGCTGGCGGGGGCGGCCGCCCTCGATGTGGCCGGTCTGATCGAGGCCCTGGAGCCGTGGGTGATCTATGGGGCGCGATATGCCGCGGTGCAGGGCCGCGAAGGAAGTGTCGACTCCGGCCTCACGCTCGATGCCGACGTGGAAGATGGGCAGGCGAAGGAGATTCTCGCCCAGGTGAAGGTCGTGTTGGAGGCGGCGAAGGCGTTGCGGGTGGCCACGGCCGAGACGGCCGTGAAGCCCGAAGCCACCGTCACGCACTGGCGGAACATCATCCGCGATATCCCGCAGTGAGCCCGCGGATGAGGATGTCGCCTCCCGGGTGATCGATCCGCTCGATCTCGATGGGGGGGGCGTCGGGAAAACTCGGCAGCGGAGGCTGCGGCTGCCCGCCGCCCCCCACGATTCGCGGGGCGGTGAAGGGCCAGACTTCATCGACGAGCTGGGCACCGAAGAAACTGCGGAGCACGGCGGGGCCCCCCTCGACGAGCAGATTCGTATGCCGCCGGCTGCCAAGCTCTTCCACCAGGCGGCGAAGCTGGGTGGGGCGGTCGGCCGAAGGCGCCGTCCAAATCTCACAGCCGGCCTCCTGGAGCGCCGCGATTCGCGCGGCGGGGGCCTCCGGGCCGGCAGCGACGAGCACCGGCGTTTCGCGGGCCGTCTTCACCAGCTGGCTCGTGAGCGGCAGCCGGGCTTGTGAATCGAGCACGATTCGCACGAGGCTTCGCGGGCCGGGGGGCCGCGGCGTAAGGAGCGGGTCGTCGGCGAGCACGGTGCCGATGCCGACCAGGATGGCATCGATGCGGCCGCGGAGCTCGTGCACCAGCCGACGTGATGCCGCGGACGACAGCCAGCGGTCTTCAGGCGATCCCGTGGCCAGGGCGCCATCGAGGCTCATCGCCCACTTGGCGATCACCCACGGGCGGCCCCGCTCCACGAGCGTGCGAAAGGGGGCGGTGAGCCGCGTTGCCTCCCGCTCCAGCAGACCGATCTCGACCGTCAGGCCGGCAGCCTCGAGCGCCGCGATGCCGCCGCCGGCGACCGCCGGAAAGGGATCGCGGGCGGCGACCACGACGCGGCTGATGCCCGCGGCGATCACGGCGTCGGTGCAAGGGGGCGTCTTGCCGTGATGGCAGCAGGGCTCGAGCGTGACAAACAGCGTCGCTCCGAGGCCGTGAGCCCCCGCGGCCTCGACCGCCATGATCTCGGCGTGTGGTCCGCCAAACGTCGCATGCCAGCCTTCGCCGACGATCCGCTGGTGGCCGGATTCCTCGCGAACCGCCACCACCGCGCCGACCATCGGATTGGGCTCAACCTGCCCTTCGCCGCGGCGGGCCAACTCCAAGGCCCGCGTCATCGCAGCAGTATCATGCAGATCAAACATCATCCAAAATGTGTCCCTAAACCGTATGGCGCCGGCTCGGGGGCGGCAAAAGTCTCGTCGCCGGGCGAGGATACGCCCAAGGCTCCTCGAGCGTTCGCCGACCCCCTCGCCTCCCGGTTTCAGGTTTTTTCTATCACTGCCGCAGGTCTACGAAACGTGAACTAATCAGGTGTCCAGATTTTCTTTTCGCCGCCGCCGCCGCCGGTTTGCTCGCCTCCGGGGGTCCAGATTTTGCCGGCCTCGGCGGGCGGTGCGGCGGCCGCCATGGCCGGCTGCTGGCCCGGTGGCACGCCGGCTCCACCCGCGACGGCCGAGAGATCGATGCCCGCTTCCATCAACACTTCGGCGACGGCGCCGAGCACCTGCTGGTCGCGGGCGTGCTGGCTGCGGATGTGTTCCAGCAGCCGCATGATGTCGGCCTGATCACCCCGCTGGAGGCGAATCCGCAGTTCGGCCACATCGAGCATGCCGTCGTTGGCCTTGAGTTCCGCCGCCAAGGGCCGCAGCTTGGCGAGAATCGCGAGCTTCTCGTTGGACAGCGTCGCCCGCTGCTCGAGAAATCCATACGACTGCCAGGTATCGGCCGGCGTGGCGTCGCTCCGCGAAAGGATCTCCTTGGCGGCCCGCTCGGCGGCGAGTTCGAAGCCCGCATCGATCGATGTGACAAGCAGGCCCCGGAGCTGGTCGAGGTCGACCTTTTCAAGCACGACCCGATGCCAGCGGAGCGGCGGCACCTCCTCGAGCGGCCGTGGCGACTCGATCGGTGCAGGGGCCGCCAGGCCGAGGTCGGCACGGATCTGCGACCAGGCCTCATTCATGTCGGGGCGGCGAGACGTCGCCTCGCCTTCGCTCACGAGAGCCTCGATCCGCAGCCGCCCCTCGGCCTGCGAGAGCGCCTCGCGGGGCGTCTTGCCGAGCAGCTCAGGCAGGGCGGTCTGCGGCCATTCGGCAATGAACCGCTGCCGCACCGCCGCCCGCTGGGTCTCGAGGTAGGAATCAAACACCGAAGGCTCGCCCGCCGCCGGAGGGGCCTTGGGCATCTCGGGCATGCGGCTGCGGAATTGTGCGCCGAGCAGCCAACTCGTGGGTGCGGCCACGGGCAGGCCTTCCTGCGGTTCATCGGGCGCGAGCTTCACGCCGAGGAGCTGCTCGGCGATCGGAATCGTCGTTGCGACATCGGGCGCGAAGCCCTGCAGGATCGCCTCGGGCTCCTTGTCGGTCTGCCGGCCGAAGAGAAGGAGCGAGGCCAGCAGGCGGACAGGAGCCTCGCCGTCGGTGGGTCCTTCGTAGATCCGCCACAGCGAGTGCGGCGGGGCGGCCCCGCGCTGCACCCACTCCGAACGGTTGAACGGGGCCGGCTCGCAGTGGGGATCATGCCGAAGCTTGTCTTCGAGGAGGTCGAGCGCGTCGGCCCCATCGAGCGCGAGCGGGGCCCGGGCCTGCGAAAAGACGACCAGCGGTGAGCGGTCTGGGTCGGCCTCGGTTTCCAGCGCGATCGCCCGGCCGGTGGCTTCGATGGCGTCGTCTGGGAACTCGCCCCGGAGCTTGGCCACGCTCAGCCAGGCTTCGGAGGCTTCAAACGGCCGGGCGAGCATCTCGCAGACCACGGCGATGTTGGTGAAGACCTCGGGGCTCGTGGCCGCCACGCTTTTCAGGCTGCGAAAGAGCGTGAGCGCCTTCGAGAGTCGCCACGCTTCGGCATGCCTGAGGGCGGTCTCGAAGTCGGGTGTCCACGATTCGTCACCGTTCGGAACGGCATACCCGACTTTCGTGCGCAGCGCGGGCGGCACTCCGGCCGAGCCGACGATCGCGGCCAGCAGCCGGTGCTCTTCCTCCGAGCCGAGATTCTTGTCGATCAGCCACTCCACGAGCCCCTGCGCAAAGCCGACGTGGCCCGACTGGGCACCAGCCTGCACGAGCGTGGCGGCGATCCGCGTAAACTCGGGCGTGACCTCGGCACCACACTGTTCTCGGGCCTTGTCAAACCGCTGGGCGGCTTCCTGAATGTTTCCTGCCACGGCGTCGACGACCGCCGCCTGGCCCAGAGCCAGAGGGTTGTCGGGATGGGCGGCGAGAAAGGCCTGGTTGGTGGCGGCTGCGGCACCATACTCCCGCGAGGCCAGTTCGAGCTTGGTGCGGGTGGCCAGCAGGCAGGCCTTGCCGGGATGCTTGTCGCAGAGTCGCCGGGTCTGCTCGAGGGCCGCAGCGACCTGATCGCCCTCGATCAGCCGGTCGATTTGTTCAAGGTCACCGACCAGTTCGGAGCAGCAAAACTTGATCTTCTTGTCGAGGCCGCCGGGGCAGGGGGAATAGGGGTCAATGGGCACTGGGGCTCGTCTCCTCTCACGAATGGTTGCGAATCAGCAATGTACCAGCGCCACATTGAGGCGAAAGCAGTTGAATCACCGCCAGGGCCGGGTAAACCCTCCGCTCCGGAGGCGAGGATACGCCAACTCGCGTCAGGTTCACCCGGCCCTGGCTCGCCAACCGTGTAAACGAACTGCCGTACGCGACTGAAAGAGGGCTTCCGACATTAGGAATGCCGGGCCGACGACCCCTCCGCGTTGTTTTCGTGCGGGGCACTTCGCATACTTGTAGCTCGCGCAGGAGGCGGCCTGCGCGGTTGGTGGTCGACCGTTAGTCTTCGCGACTTCTCTTCCCGCCTTGGCGTCGCCGTGCAGCAGCCCCGCATCCTGATCGTCGATTCCGAGGGGGCAGGCGGCCTGCCGTATGCCCGGCTCGTGGCGCGGCTACAGCCGATGGAGTTGCGGGTGGAAAAGACCCCCGAGGCGGCGGCCGACACGCTGGCCCGGGATGCCTGGGACGTGGCGATCGTGACGGCGCGGGCGGGCGGTGCGGCCGATGCCCTGCATGCCGCGGTGCGACGAGCCGATCCCCACCTGCCGACCGTGGTCGTCGATGCCCGGCCTGGCATCGAGACGGCTCGCGCCTGCCTGCAGGCGGGCGCGGGTGACTATCTCGACATCGGCCGTGTGGAAGCCGATCTCGAAGATTCACTCGAACGGCTGCTGACCACCTCGCGGCACAAGGCGGCGGAGCAGGTACTGCGGCGGGCCGTCGAGAAGCCCTATTCGTTTGATGACTTTCTCGGCACAAGCCCGGCGATGCAGCAGGTCTACTCGGTGATCGATCGGGTAGCCGGCAGCTCGGTCGACGTGCTGATTACGGGCGAGACCGGCACCGGCAAGGAACTCGTGGCGCGGTCGATCCACCGCCGCAGCCGCCGGGCGGCCGGGCCGTTTGTGCCGGTCGACTGCGGCGCGATCCCCGACGCCCTGCTCGAAAGCGAACTCTTCGGCCACGAGCGGGGCGCCTTCACCGGCGCCGATGCCCGGCGGATGGGGCTCATCGAGTGCGCCGATGGCGGCACGCTCTTCCTCGACGAGGTGGGGGAGTTGCCGTCCGCCGTGCAGGCCAAGCTGCTTCGCGTGCTGCAGGAGCGGCGGGTGCGGCGGGTCGGGGCCCGGCAGGAAAACGCCGTCGACGTGCGGGTGGTGGCGGCCACATCGCGAGCCATCGATGAAATGGTGGCGCAGGGTGAGTTTCGCCGCGATCTTTTCTACCGCATCAATGTGGTGCGGATCGACCTGCCGCCGCTGCGGGCGCGCGGTGACGATATCGGCCTGCTGGCCGAGTCGTTCGCCTACCGTGCGGCGCAGGAGATGGGCCGAGGGCTGGGCGGGCTCACCACCGACGCCTATCAGGTGCTCAAGGGCTATCACTGGCCGGGCAATGTCCGCGAACTGCAAAACGCCGTGCGCCGGGCGATCGCGATGACGCGGTCGAAGACGGCCGGCGTGGAAGATCTGCCCGACGACATCGTGGCGGCTGCGGGGCGGGTGGTCGGCGACGGCCTCGCAACGGATCCGGCCGAGGGTTTTTTTGCCCAGCGGGCCCGGCATGTGGCGGAGTTTGAGCGGCAGTATCTGACCGATCTGCTCACACGCCATTCGGGCGACGTGTCGGCGGCGGCCCGCGATGCCCGC